>JAHIYL010000264.1 GCA_018815145.1 Nanobdellota archaeon
ATCAACTACTGTTATGACAGCAGAAAGAATTATATCTGTGAGACAGGCAATCCAAATATCCTGGATTGCTGCGATTACGCTGATCAGGTGATAAGAAATTCGCTTTCTGCGACATTTGATGATTGGAAGCATAGCTATAGGTTAACCCTCAGAAAAGGAAACGATATCAGGATACCTATAAATGGTGCCCAATTGTTCACCAATGATCCCCTATGCACGGGAGCAAGTGAAAAAGAGCAGCCCGGATTTTTTTATCTTCCGGGAAGCCCTCCAATCATAATCAAGATGGAACTCTGCAAAGTCTGAAAAAGATTTAAATATAACCTTTCATTTACTTCTGTTCCATGAGATGTATTGTTAATGAACCGTCTTCTTCGTGTTCGAGGTAGAAATACCTTTCAGTGTTCTCTAATACATTCTTTCTTTAAGCAAGTGTGATGGTGCCTGAAATGGATAGATATAATAAAATCATTGATGAAATCGGAATTTGGATCTTTGACTGCGACAGCACTCTCTCAGCAATCGAGGGGATTGATGAGCTGGCCGGTCTGAGAGGCAAAAAACATGAGATAGAATCTTTGACCAAAAAAGCAATGGAAGGAACTGTTCTTTTAGAAGAAGTATTTGAAAAAAGGCTCCGGATAATCAGCCCAACCAAAAAGGATGTGGCTGTTGTCGGTAAATTATATGTGCAGAACAGGACGCATGACACTGAAAAGACAATAAAGATCCTTCAGGAGAAGGGGAAAGAAATATTCATCGTAAGCGGCGGCTATACACAGGCAGTTATGGAACTTGCTAAGTACTATGGCATACCTGATGAGAATGTCTTTGCAGTTAATCTTTTTTTTGATGATAATGGCAATTATGCCGGCTTTGATAAGGAGAGCATGCTTGCCCGCTCGATGGGAAAGATCACCATTGTGAATCGTCTGAAGAAAAGAGCTCGCGGCAAAAAGATATGCTTTGTCGGAGATGGTGCATCGGATCTTGAAGTTAAGGAGCATGTTGATCTGTTCATAGGATACGGAAAAGTGACAGTCAGAGAAAAGGTGAAGGAAAATGCTGATATCTTTATAGAGCATACTGATCTAAATGAAATCTTGAAAAATAGGTGATATGAAAATGCACAAAAAATTATTCATTCCAGGACCAATAGAAGTGAAAAAGGAGATCCTTGATGAGATGTCAAGGCCTATGATAGGGCACAGGAGCAGGGATTTCATGGATATGTTCAGTTCCACTAAAGAGAAGCTGAAGAGGCTGTTCAACACAGATAATGTTGTTTTCATATCTACTTCATCAGGTACAGGCCTCTGGGAAGCTGCTGCAAGAAATTGCATAGAAAAGAGATGCCTCTGTCTGGTCAATGGTGCTTTCAGTGACAGATGGCATAAGGTTGTCCTTGCATGCGGAAAAGAGGCAGACAAATATGAGGTTGAATTGGGTCAGGCAAATAAGCCGGATGAGCTTGAAAAGAGACTTATGACCGGAAAATATGATGCGGTGACAGTTGTGCATAACGAGACTTCAACAGGAGTCATGAATCCGCTTGATGATATTGCAGAGGTCATGAGAAAATATCCAGAAGTGAGCTTTTTGGTTGATGCAGTCAGTTCGCTTGCCGGCATGAAGATCGAAGTTGACAAGCTGGGAATCGATGTATGCCTTGCAAGTTCGCAGAAAGCCCTTGGTCTTCCACCGGGAATCAGTGTCTGCAGTGTTAGCAAAAAAGCTTTTGAGAAATCAAGAAACATCAAGGGTAAAGGATATTATTTTGATTTTGAAGTACTCTTGAAATACTATGAAAAGGACCAGACACCCATAACTCCTTCCATCTCCCATATATTTGCTTTACACAAGCAGCTTGAGCATATGGAGATTGAAGGATATGAAAATAGGTTCAGGAGACATCTTGATATGGCAACAATTGTAAGAACATGGGCAATTGAAAACAATTTTAGCCTCTTTGCAGAGAAAGGATATGAGTCAAATACAGTGACTTGCATCAATAACAGCAGAAATATCGATGTCTCAGGACTCTGCCAAAAGCTCGAAGCAAAAGGATATGTCATATCAAATGGTTATGGCAGTCTCAAAGGAAAGACATTCAGGATTGCACATATGGCAGACATACAGAAAGAAGAGCTGAAAGAACTTTTGAGTATAATGAAGGAGATAATTGAAAATGAAAATCCTGATAACTGAACAGATTGATGAAAAAGGAGCAGATATTCTTAGAAAAGAAGGCTTTTCTGTGAATATTGATCTGGATCTGGATAAAGAAGGTCTTAAAAAGGCAATAGGCGAATATGATGGATTGATTGTCAGGAGCAAGACAAAGATCGATAAGGAAATCATCGACGCTGCAGAAAGGCTGAAAGTGATAGGGAGAGCGGGTTCAGGAGTAGACAATATTGATCTTGATGCAGCAACAAAAAAAGGGATTTTTGTCACTAATTGTCCGGGAGGAAATACACTGTCAGCTGCAGAACATACTATTGCAATGCTCATGTCTTTGGCAAGAAACATTCCTCAATCCTATGAATCCATGAGGAATGGCAGATGGGACAAGAAAAAATATGTCGGGACAGAGCTCAATGGCAAGACTCTTGGTGTTCTGGGACTTGGAAAAATTGGGCTTTCTGTTGCAAAAAGATGCAGTGCATTCGGCATGAAGATAATTGCCTATGATCCATTCATCAGCAAAGAGATAGCTGATGAACATTCTATTGAGCTCAAAAAAATGGATGATGTCCTTTCAGATTCAGATTTTATTACACTTCATTTGCCTCTGTCAAACGAGACTAGGAAAATGATAGGCCAGAGACAGTTTGAGCTGATGAAGCCTGATGCACGAATAATCAACTGCGCCAGAGGAGGAATAATTGATGAAAAATCCCTCTATGACGCATTAAAAAATAAGAGGATTGCAGGTGCTGCATTGGATGTGTTTGAGAAAGAGCCCTGTACTGACAGCCCGCTTTTTGAATTGGAGAACGTGATATTTACACCGCATCTGGGAGCAAGCACAGTTGAGGCAGTGGAGCAGGTATCACAAAAGATTTCTGAAAATATTGTCGGTATACTTAAAGAAAATGATTTTGCAAATGTTGTCAATCCGGGAATGGCAGAGATTACTCTTCCGGACATCCTTAAACCATATGCAGATCTGGCTGAAAAAATTGGAAAGATCCAAAAACAGCTTGTGAAAGAATACGTAAGCGGCATTGAAATAGTCACGTCGGGTTCATTGAATGAGTATTCCAAGGTATTGTCGTTGTATGTATTGATGGGCATCTTGGAGAACACAGTGGATGACAAAGTAAATCTTGTGAATGCGCAACGGATTGCTGAAGAGAAAGGAATATGCATAACCCAGACTCAAAAATATCAGTGGTCAAGTTTTCAGGATTCAATAACAGTCAAGATCATGGCAAAAAACTCTGCAAATGTCGTCAAAGGGACTGTATTTGGAGACAAGTACCTGAGAATCATCAGGATCAATGAGTTCATGCTTGATTTTTATCCTGAGAAGGTCATACTCCTGATCATGAACCAAGATGTGCCCGGAGTAATTGGAAAGATAGGTACCATATTGGGAGAGAGTGGGATAAACATAGTAGAATGGAGGACAGGCAGATCAGAACAAAAAGGCATTGCCTTAGCTGCTGTGAATCTGGATATGCGGGTCGGTGGGGAAATTTTGGAAAAAATTAATAATCTGAAAGAGGTTCTAAGTATAGATCAGATAATATTGGATTGAAAACAGATGATTTTACATGAAACAGGTGATAAAGCATGCTTGATATAAGACAAATAAGAGAAAATCCTGATGCAGTGATAAAAGACCTTGAGAAGAGGGATGCTCCGGAAATGCGGTCTAAACTAGACAACGTGATAGAACTGGATAGACGATGGAGGGACGCAAAAGCAGAGGTAGAGAAACTGAAACACTATAGGAATAAGGTCACCAAAGAGATATCTCAGCTGAAAAAAGACGGCAAAGATATCTCTGAAAAATTGAAGCTGATGAAAGAGATTCCTGAAAAGATAAAGAAGCTTGATGAAGAGAGCATAGGCCTCAAAGAACAGGTGGATGAGATAATGATGATCCTTCCAAACATCCTGCATGAATCTGTTCCGATAGGTCTTGATGATTCAGAGAACGTGGTTGCAAAGACCCATGGGAAAATACCAAAGTTTGATTTTAAGCTCAAAAGCCATGTTGACCTTGTCAAGGAGAGGGATTTTGCTGATATTGAAAAGGCAGGGGAAGTCAGCGGAAGCAGGTTTTATTATCTTAAGAGAGAACTTGTGCTTCTTGATTCAGCTCTCCAGAAATTTGCGCTTGATATATTGCACAAGAAAGGATACATATTGATGGAGCCGCCGTTCATGCTGAGAAGAAAACCATATGAAGGTGTCACCAGCCTTGGAGATTTTGAAGATGTGATGTACAAGATAGAAGGAGAAGATCTCTACCTCATCGCTACCTCAGAGCACCCTATCGGAGCCTATCACCTGAATGAAGTTCTTGACTCTGCAAAGCTTCCACTGAAATATGCAGGGATATCTCCGTGCTTCAGAAAAGAAGCGGGCAGCCATGGGAAAGACACCAAAGGTATATTCAGGGTGCATCATTTCAACAAAATCGAGCAGTTCATATTCTGCAGGCCTGAGGAATCCTGGGATCTTCATGAAGAGCTCATCGCCAATGCAGAGGAGATATTCCAATTGCTTGAACTTCCATACAGGATCGTAAATGTGTGCACAGGCGACATGGGAGGGATTGCAGCAAAAAAATATGATCTTGAAGTATGGATGCCTGTGCAGCAGGCTTACAGAGAAGCAGTCTCATGCTCAAACTGCACAGACTATCAGGCAAGAAGGCTCAATGTGAGGTATATCGACGGCGTAAAAAGAGAGCTTGTCCATACGCTCAATTCAACTGCAATTGCCACAACAAGGGCGCTTGTTGCAATGATGGAGAATTTTCAGGACAAGGATGGATTTATCCATATACCTAAAGCACTGCAGCCATATATGAATGGGATGAAGAAGATTTAGAATTTTTTTTTGTTGCTTTATTATTTCCATCATTATTGATTCTTGCGGTTTGAAATTTCATTTCCAATCAAAAAGCTTATAAAGAAGTTCCTAGCTTTTTTGGTTGGTGACAATTTACGCACGATATTGTTTTTCATAAGAAAATCCTGAAGAGAATTTTTAAAAATTATGTTCATCTGAAGGAATATGGTCCGCTGATTTTTTTAAGTATTGTAATAGGCATCATCGGTGCTTTAGGCTCCATAGCATTCAGGTCGATGATCAATTTCAACAAGAATCTCTTTTTCAATGTCATATTGCCAAGAATCTCGTTTTATGCAGGTGACTATAATCTTGGAGTGATACTGCTGCCTGCATTGGGAGGATTGATTGTCGGACCCATAATATATAAATTTGCCAGAGAAGCCAAAGGACATGGTGTCCCTGAGGTCATTGAGGCAGTCCATAGAAAAGGAGGAGTGATAAGACCGGCAGTGGCTTTTGTCAAGATTCTTGTTTCGTCTGTAACTATAGGTTCAGGAGGAAGTGCCGGCAGAGAAGGACCAATTGCACAGATTGGAGCAGTATTTGGTTCAATGCTGGGAAGGATTTTTTTCAGGACTAAAAAATATGTGCGATTGATGGTTTCATGCGGTGTTGCTGCAGGAGTAAGTGCAACATTTAATGCGCCCCTGGGCGGGGCAATCTTCGCAATGGAAGTGCTTGCTGTCGGAGGAGGCGGATTGACAAGCGCAATACCGATCCTGCTATCAGCTGTCATAGGGGATGTTGTCACAGGAGGACTGACAGGATTTGAGACTGCTTTTCTAAGCCCAAATTATATATTTTCCAATATTGGTGAGGTCCCGATTTTTATTGTTGTCGGGGTTGTGTTTGGCATATTGTCACAGATATGGTCAAAGATATTTTATAAGATTGAATATTTTTTTGATGACTTAAGGTTTCCTGAACCATTCAAGCCTGTCCTGGGAGGAATATTGGTCGGGACAATGGGCATGTTTTTGTTTAATTACGGCATAATGGGTGTTGGTTATGAAGATATAGTTGCTGCAATAACAGGAAGACTTGGTCTGCAGATATTGCTGATGCTTGGTATCATGAAGATATTTTCAACATCATTTACAGTAGGTTCAGGAGGGTCCGGAGGAATATTTGCTCCAAGCCTGTATATAGGTGCAATGTTTGGTGCAGCAACCGGCCTGATTGCACAGTATTTTTTTCCGGCAGTTGTAAGTCAGCCGTATGCCTTTGCATTGATAGGGATGGGAGCCTTGTTTGCAGGAGCATGCAGAGCTCCTGTAACTGCATTGATAATGATTCCTGAGATGACCGGCAACCATCAGCTGATCATCCCGATGATTATTGTCTCAACATTAAGCTATTTTGTATCTTCGATATTCTCAAAGAGCTCCATGTATCTGGTAAAACTTGAAAAAAGGGGAGTAAACATAAAGGATAGGGAAAATGTCCTTGAAGATATTCAGGTCAAAGAAGTGATGAGCAAGGACCTTGAGTATGTGCACCCGGATACCAAAGTATCAGATATAATGGAATTGATGATGAAAAAAAGGCATCCGGGGTTTCCGGTTGTCTATCACTCAAAAAAATTCCTGGGTTTTATCACCATTTATCGTTTGAAGGGAATCCGAAAAAAGGAAAGAGAAAATATGCTTGTCAAGGAAATTGCATATAGGGATTATCCATTTGTCTCTCCGGATGACACAGTATATCATGCATTGAATGTTATGGTTAAGCACAATTATGGAAGAATACCTGTTTTAGTCAAGAAAAATAGGAGTTTTTATATTGAAGGAATTATCAGCAAAACAGATGTCATAAATGCGTATGAAAAAATAATGGTATAATATCCACTGCCTCCTTTTCGGTGATATATCTCCTACGGATAGATGCTCTAAACAAAACCATCAAGCTTTGACTGTACCCTATCCTGCAAAACATCATCTTCAGTGTAGCCTAATGCTCTTATTATAGGTAGCAATGCACGTATCAATTGGTTATGGATATAATACTCCGGATCATAATCATCTTTTTCAGCATCATCAGGAAGCATGGTCCTCTGACTTATCTTTTCAGCTCCTTTGCCGATGATATATCTGATTGCAGTCCCTTTGCTTATGATGTTTCCCTGTTTTTGTGACTGCCTTGCTGCAGCTACATGAGGGGGAGTTACTTCGTAATCATCAAGTTCTTTCATGAGCTGTGTCTCAATAATGACATCATTGAGGCCTATCTCATGATTCCTGATCTTTTTGATGATATCTTTTATCTGGATCAGCACAAAGTGTTTAGGTTCTCCCTGTAAAATCATCTTCAATACATTCTTCCATGTCTTCCTGACAATGGGTGCATAATTCCTGCGTGAATGATCCGGACCGCACTCAACCATTTTTCCGGATTCAGTCAGGAGCATGCAATGATTTGAGAGATCTGATTTTTTTTGGCTGAAAAAAAATGCACTTTTATAATATGAATGTATAATATCGCTGTCCAATATTCTGCAGATATCAATGCATTCCTGTCTTGATCCTACTGAAAATAATATCCTTGACATGTCAGCATACATGATCCTGAAGCTGTTTTCTTCCAGAACTCTGTTGATGTCAATTATTTTTTTCTCTAATCTATCAATGATTTTTTCATATGCTTTTTTAGAGTATATTCTTGAATAGGTGAAATTCAGGTAATTGCTGATCTTGGATATGAAGTATCTCTTTATTCCGGAGAACTCCGGGCTAATGTCAAATGATTTTATCAACAGAGGTATGTTGCCTGTCTTTTTGGAGCATGACCAGATTTCTTTGTCAGAATGCTCAATTTTGCAGCAGTGACATTCTACAGTATCAGGAGAGATATTATATTCAGTTATGAGTTTCTTTTTGATATCAGAGATATCTATTCCACATAATTCTTTGTAGTATCCGGGCGCACAGGAAAATCCAGGAAGGCTTTTTTTGAAGGTCGCTCTTTCCTCAATCATCGATTTGTCCGGCAATCCCGGAATGATATTGTTTGATTCAGAAATCTGCTTTAAAAGCATTGCCTCAATTATTTCAAAGTAACTGTTCCTGGTCAGGTTGAACGGATCAGAATTTGTGTTGTCTATAAGGAACTTGAGTACAGGAAATAATTTTTTTGTCAATTTATATACAAGTCTTGATTCTTCGCCCAATGCTTTTATGCGGATCTTCATTTTTGGAGCATGATGGACGTACCTCTGCAAATCCACTTCATTGTTTCTCATTCCTAGTTCCTGCCTTATGAAATCCAGATCAAAATCATCAGACTCAAGCTGGGTGGTTGTCCATGGAGAGATGAATTTTTTCAGGTCAATATGGAGCATTCCTGTGATTCTAGCCCTTTTTTTTACCTTAGTGTATTTGATCTCAGAAAAATCAGCGCCTAATTTCAGATCAACATCATAAATCACTGCTCTTTTTTTAAGTGTGTACAGGAATTCGTCAGAACCATAACCTGCAATTATATCAGGTTGTTCCTGAATAACCATATCCCTGAACATTTCAATGAGATTCTTTTCACTTGATGATCTTTCAAATTTATTTGCCTCAAGATCAAGATATGTCAATGTTCCTGACTTTTTTTTTGAAAATATATTGATCATGGCAATTGGGTTATTTTTTCTTTCATGCCTGAATAATCTAAGAGATCTCACTGCCAGTATCTTTGGATGAAATGGTGGAGCAATGGCGGGCTCCATTACGGATTTCTCCACTATAATATCAGTGCGGATTTTTTTTTGTATAGGAATTCCTTCAACCAAATAAGGACGGAAAAAAGACACATTATTATCTAAGAGATACTTATTTAAAAATGGTACATCATTTTCCAGAACCAACAGTCCTTTTCTTGTTGCAGCTTTGCTGATGACAGATATTGCCTTGGGCCTGTTTACAAATACCTGATAAAATACTGTATCAAGATTATTGATAATTTTTTTTATCTTTTTTACAGCAATGACAAAATATCCTTTATCATCAATTTTCAGACGTATTCTTGAGATCTCTTCTATCAGTTGTTCATTGTTGGTCTGTATAAGGAATGAAGGCAGATATCCTGTATCAATTACAGTTATGCTTTTTTTGTCTGAGGTCCTGCCAAATAGGAGAACATTGCATGCATTGTTATCTAGCTCAAATGTTATATCTATAGGGTAAAAGACATAAGTCATTGCCATATAGTAGAGAAAAGTGAAACTTTTATAAAAAATTTATGCGTTGTATTGGATTATCTGCCATTAAGTGAGAATAAGACAGCAATAATCCCAAAAACTTATTAATAATGACACACTCTTCCAAAAATATAAAAAACTTTTAGCAATTTTTCAGAATAGTAGCACGAGATTGGATTGAGTTTTTTTAGAAAATAAAAAATTTGAAGACTATAGGATAGGTGAAACAAGAAATGTCACAACACAAGAACCAAAGAGTAGGCGTCTTTATTGACGTACAGAATATGTATTATAGTGCAAAGCAGCTGTACCACCAAAAAGTGAATTATGCAAGCATTTTGAAGACAGCAGTCAATGGCCGGGAACTAGTCCGAGCAATAACATATGTGATCAAGGCAGATGTCAGGGAAGAGAATGATTTTTTTGAAGCTCTTGAGAAAATAGGTTATGAAGTCAGGTCTAAGGATCTCCAGATTTTTTTTGGAGGGGCAAAAAAAGGAGACTGGGATGTAGGTATTGCAATGGATATCATGAGACTTGCTGCAAAGCTTGACGTAGTTGTCCTTGTCAGCGGAGACGGAGACTTCAAGGACCTCATAGAGCATGTCAAAGCCCTTGGCTGCAGAGGCGAAGTGATGGCTTTCGGCAAGACAGCATCTTCAAGATTAAAGGAAGTCTGCGACAAATTCATAGATATGGAAAATAATAAGGGCAAGTTCCTCATTGCAGATGGGAACAAGCAGACATTCTCAAAAATCAAGCAGCCACCTAAAAATGTGCAGTTAAAACAAGAGATTCCAAAAGAAGCACTTGCAAAAGGCGCCAGCAGCACAAATATTGTCCAGAAAATAAATATGGAACAGCCGAAAGACGCAAAGGACACAAAAGAAATCAAGCCTCAGCAATCAGGAATAAAGCCTGTTTCTGTGAATGCTCCCAAGCCACCGCAAAGATTTGACAGAAAAAATGATTTTAAGAGAGATTTCAACAGGGGCAGGAATAATCGTGATAGTGGAAACCGCAGATTTGGAGGCAATGGCAGCAGCAACAACAGAAGGCCTACCCATGGATTCAAGGAAAGGGATGATTTCAGAGAAAGCCTAAGCCTGATACAGAGGTTAAATATGGAGCAGCCCGGGCAGATAACAAATCAGCAAAAGCCAAAGATGCAAATGCCAGAAAAACCAGGAACTAAACTTCAATCTAAACCAGGAGTGCAGGCATCAAACAAGCCAGTGTCAGTTGCACCACCACCAGTACCTAATGGAGCAGAGCCAGTCAAAAAGGTAACTAGTGCAAATAAACCTTCAGTACCAAAGGAACCTGAGCCAGCATTAAGACCCGCCGGGAAACCAGAAAAAACTAAACCTGCTGCAAAAAGAAAAAAGGTGAAGTCAAAATCTGCTAAAAAGCCTGCTGCAGCAAAAAAGAAGAAAAGCCTGCTTTCAAAGATTGTTGATAAGGTTACAAAATAGAATTTTTTTTATTTTTATTCTTTTTTATTCTTTTCAGCCTTTGATTTCATATTTTTCACATAAACCCATTCGCTGCCAAATTGCCAGAATACCATAAAGAACACTAAAAACAGGATCCAGCCGATATTTGAATGGAACATGTCGACTGCAAATTCAGGTGAGATCCATACTCCTACAAGGAGAAGCAGATAGACTCTCAATACATTATACAGGATGGTGCCGATTACACCCGGAACAAGGAGCATGTACATACGTTTCCGGTCCAGCCTTTTCCAGTCAAGGACAAGTATTGCAGTGTAAAGTGAAAGAAACAGTAGCAGTGAATCAATACCAGAGCATTCTTTAGATATCCCAACAAGGAAATCTCCGACACCAAGAGAAGGTGTTGATATGCTGCTGGTCCTGATATAAGCATTATTGAATGTGATGTTCAGCAAAGCATATACTGATCCTGCAACAAAATTTCCCAGGAACCTCCAGACGGTCTGGAAGAACTGGATCAAAAAGAAGTATCCGACCAGAATTCCTGCCAGGATAGGTATCTGTTTTTTGACCAAATGAAAATAGTATCTGAATATCCCGCTGTTATAGACTGCCAAAGCAAGAAAGACAATAAAGACTATATTGAATGAGTATTTTAATAGGCTCATCATAAGCGTGTTTGCGAACGCCTCTTTTGGATGGGTCCTTATCCAGTATTTGAATGCATAATGTCCAATCTGAGTCAATACTGCCAGAACTGAAAATATCACTGTCTCTTTCTTCACCTGCCTGAAGACCTTCATCTTCATGAACAATTCCCTGTTCCAGATGACGAATATTGCCAATGTGAAGAGAGCAGAGTTGATGAAATCAGATTTTCGAAGGCCGGTCAGGAAATCAAAATAGAATTTGTCGCTCACTGAAAGATACCTTACAAAAAAATCAGTGTGCCTGAAATATATGAATATGAAAAAATAGAACCCAAAAAGTATTCCGAAGAATATTGCAGACCTTATGACAAATTCAATCAGACCTTTGTTTTCCTTATAATTCTTTAGAAATTTTTTCTTCATTTTGATGTAATAAACATAAATATTATTCTTTAACAGTTGGCAATATACTATACCTTAAGAGTTTTTTGGAACTCTAAGGTTGGTATAAACCATCCATAAATTATTTTTTAACAGTAAAAACTATTTGTGGATTTGTATATATAAATTTTTTTCCTTTATGGCATAATAAAGGGTTTTTTTCGACTCTGGGTACTTAATTGACTAAAATTTGTCGTCTGATAGATAACTATATAAAGACGAGAAATAAAAAAAATTATATGTTTAATCCATTGCCTAAAAACGCAAGTTTTGATATGAGACTTGATATGTTTTTTGA
>JAHIYL010000265.1 GCA_018815145.1 Nanobdellota archaeon
CGCAGCCTGGATGAATTTTTTGTGGATGTCTAATCCGACATATTGTTGTTTTATTCTTTGCATATTCTCACCTCTTTCCTAAAAGGAAAAGAGGCGAGGTTTAAACATGCAATCATAAGTTAAAATTAAAAAAAACAGATTAATAAATATTTGTAATACAAATTTCTTTTAGAACAGTTCATCCAGTCTCTGCTGTTTCACTTTTGTGAATTTCTCAACTTTTTCTCTGATTATATTCTTTTCCTCAGATTTCTTTTCAATACTGCTTTTTTCACTTTCCTTCTCTTTTTCTACATCAACCTTTTTCTCAACAACAATCCTTTCCGCAATCTCATCTTCTTTCTGTAGCTTTGCCTGTATCTCTTTGCTCCGCCGTATGACTTCTTCAGGAATGCCTGCAAGCTTTGCCACATGGACTCCATATGATTTGTCAGTTCCGCCTTCTGCAAGTTTTCTCAGGAATACAATATTTCCTGCTTCCTCGCTCACAAGAAGATTGTAGTTCTTCACTCCCGGCATCTCTTTTTCAAGTTCATTCAATACGTGATAATGTGTTGCAAACATTGTCTTTGCCCGTATCTTGAGATTTATATGCTCTGCCACGCTCCATGCAAGTGCCACTCCATCGAATGTGCTTGTTCCTCTTCCGATCTCATCAAGGATTATCAGAGATTTATTGGTTGCATTGTTGAGTATCTGCGCTGTCTCGCTCATCTCTACCATGAACGTGGACTGGCCGCGCATGACATCATCACTAGCACCGACACGAGAGAATATCCTGTCAACAATCCCTATCTCTGCAAATTCTGCTGGAACAAAGCTTCCCATCTGTGCCAAGAGGACAGTCAGGCAGACCTGGCGCATGGTAACTGATTTTCCTGCCATATTCGGTCCGGTTATTATCATTGTCCTGTTTTTTTCAGTAATCAGTATGTCATTGGGAACAAAGTCAACAATCTCTTCAATGACCGGATGACGGCTTCCAATTAAATTGATATCATAGCCTGAATTTATTACAGGTTTTGAATATCTGTTTTTTACTGCTGACTCTGAAAGGCTCTGCAGTACATCAAGCTGTGCTATTATATTTGCAATTTTCTGTATCTCTTCAGTTGACATGATAATCTCAGCAATTATTTCAGAAAAAAGCTTTTGTTCAAGTGCAATCATCTTTTCAGTTGCACCAAGGATGAGCGACTCCTTTTCCTTCAGTTCCTGTGTTATGAAACGCTCGCAGTTCACAAGAGTCTGTTTCTTGACATAATTCTCCGGCACTTGTGAGATGTTCTTGTGTGTGACTTCAATGAAATATCCGAATATCTTGTTGTATCTGATTTTCAGGGACCTTATGCCTGTTTTTTCTCTCTCTTCTGCTTCAAGGTCTTTGATAAACACCTTTGCATTGGATGTCATCTCCCTCAGTGAATCCAAATCTTCGTTATAACCTCTTCTTATGAATCCGCCGTCAAAAAGCACTGCCGGCGGCTCATCTTTTATTGACCTTTCGATCAATTCAACAACATTTTCAAGAAGAGGGATACTCCTTAATTTTTTCAGTAATTCAGTTTTTGTCTTTTCAAGTGAACTGACAATATTTGGAATTATTTTTAGTGATTCTTTCAGAGATACAAGATCTCTTGGGTTTGCATTTCCATAATTTATCCTTGAGATAAGTCTTTCTACATCTGAGATATTTTTTAAGCAGTCTTTTATATCTCCTCTGATGAATTCATGAGCTGCAAGCTCTTCAACAGAATCAAGTCTTTCCTGTATCTTATCGATATCAATCAATGGAGAAAGTAAGTGATTCTTCAGCTTTCTTGCACCCATTGACGTGACGGTTTTATCAAGGACACCAAGAAGTGAACCTTTGACAGAGTCATCTGCAATAGATTTTACCAGTTCCAGGTTTTTTATTGTTGTCTTGTCCAGGTTCATATGATCCTTATTTGAGTAGAGCCTGACCTTATTGATGTATGAAAGTGCAGTTCTCTGAGTTTCAATAATATATGAAAGCAAGGCTCCGGATGAACTTACTGCAAGATCTTTATTCATCAGTCCGAATGAGTCGAGCGAAGATACTTTGAAGTGTTCCTGAAGAGTTTTTTCTGCATTATCAAAATAAAAATTCACATCTGAATAAGGATTCATGAAAATTGCATTGTCTGAAAGCCTTTTTGCATAGCCTGATTCTTCATATGATGAAGGAATAAGTATTTCTTTTGGAGAAAATTTAGTGATCTCATTTATTACCTCATCAAAATCAGATAGTTCTGTGACAATGAATTCACCGGTCGAAATGTCAGCAAAAGATGCTCCAAATCTGTTTTCTGATATTGAGAGACCCATGATGAAATTATTGCTCTTCAGAGTTGATGCAGTGTCCATCAGTGTTCCCGGTGAGACAATCCTTACAAGCCCGCGCTTTACAACGCCTTTGGCAAGTTTTGGATCCTCAAGCTGTTCAACAATAGCAACTTTGTAGCCTTTCTTAACCAGTCTGGGGAGGTATGTGTCGATGGAATGATAAGGAACACCTGCAAGAGGTATCTTTGCACCGGATGGTGTCTTTCCTCTTTTTGTGAGCGTAATCTCTAACTCCCTGGCTATTGTCTTTGCATCATCAAAGAATGTCTCATAGAAATCACCCATCCTGAAAAGGATGAGGCAGTCCTTGTTTTCATTCTTAATTTCCATATACTGCTTCATAGCAGGTGTAAGATTTTCCATAGTGATATATTATTTATTCCCCCTATCCATGAAAAAAAGAATATAATATAAAAATATGATGGAAAATTAAGTTTATAAGTTTAATTTTGTGATTTTAAACACTGGAATTCCACCTTTCCACAAAAAGTCATACGACTTTGGTGTACAGAATTCATTTTCTTGAATTCTTGTATATGAAGGGTGGTGAAAGACCACCATATCAAATATGGTGGAATTCTGTGTGATCAAAATGGTAATGAAAATGTAAAAACATTTTCAGAACCATTCCGAAAAGAGAAATTCTTTTCGTTATGGAAATGACCCGAGCCGAAGGCGAGCTAAGTTTGATTGAGCAAACTTAAATTCACTTTGGGAATTTACCCATCCGGTCTTTGACTGGTGGTGGTCATTTCCACTTTGACATTTTCTATTAGACAAAAGTTATTTATTAAAGTAAGTATATCTTCTCAGTAACATGAAAGTTGGCTCTTGTGGGATATGTTGTGATACATGCGGTCTTTATACAAAAAAAATATGTTCAGGCTGTGAAAAATCTGAAAAGCATGTTGATTTCTTGAAAAGCATAAATGCCAATTGCCCTGTGCTTGAATGTGCTGTGCCAAATAAAGTGGATGTCTGTTCCAGGGATTGCAGAATGTTTCCTTGCAGTAATTTTAAAGACTGGCCGTTGGCCCAAGGCTGGCTGGAAATGTTCAAGGAGAGAGCGATTCAAAAAGATAATTAGGCAGCAAAACTATTTAAGCTTCCAGAGATTTTCTATTAAACTATGGCAACTGCAACAGAACTTTCCCGAGGAAAAAGCTTCCTTGTAGGCAATGTACTTTACAGTGTTGCAAGAAAAGAACTGGTCAATGCAGGCACGCATTCCCATACAAAACTAAAGATCATGGCCAGGGAAGTCATTGGAGACAGAGAGAGGACATTCACATTGGGCCACAATGAGCATGTTGAGATAGTCGATATCTTCAAGAGCACTGCAACAGTAATTGCAAAGAATCCCGGTTCAATCCAGATAATGGATTCTTCAACCTATGAGACCCATGATGCAACAGGAGACAGGGATACAGTCGAAGGATTGGTTGTGGGAGACGAAGTGACATACATCAATTATAGCGGACGAACGATTATCATCCCGAAGAAACTCAATTGATGAATTTTTCTTTATGGTTTCAGTATTTGCTTCATAATCTCTTTCAACAGCGGTTCAAAAGTGTTTTTAGCAATGTCAATTACGTCAAGGACTTCATCAAGACTTGGAATGTATCCATAATAATTGATATTATGTCGTAGTCTTCTTAAATTTGAAATAAGATTTATTGGTCGATCTGTAGTAACTTTCACTTTAAGTAATTCTTGCATGGGTGTGAAATTATCTTCAGATTCAATCCCTTTTGAAGTTAATAAGGCATCTCCAAGCATTCTAAAACATTCATATATATTTCTGATGATGGTTGAACCTGATTCTTTTGTTGGTTCAATTGTTAAAGTATATTTCATATCTTTAGTCGCGGCGTCTATTATAATCTGAGCATTTTTTCTATCAGGCTTTTTGTATCTCAAGGTTTCACCTCAAGAAATCCATCAAGTACAATACCATTGGCAATATTTGAAAATAGATTAATATCAATATTTTTTCTTGAAAAGATATGAAGGTTTACAGTAACTTTGTGCCTTATTCCAAAAACATCAAAAACACCCATCTCAATTATTTCCATTTTATTTTGACCCAATACTTCTACGGCAATATCAATATCACTTTTTTCATTATCATCACCTTTTCTATAGCTGCCAAAAAGTACTACGGACAATGGGTTTGTGACATAAGTATAAATTGAGTCTCTGATAACATTTTCATAAGCATCATATATTATTGAGAGATTATAGATAATTTTTCTGGTTGTGTTGTAGATATGATGTATGTTGCAGGACACAAGCCAACTTTTTCCTACTTCTTTGATTTTCAAAAATCCTTCTTCACACAGTCTTTTGGTGACTTTGTTTGCTGTTGTCTTGGATATTTTTGTTTTTTTGGCAGTTTCACTCAAAGTCATTTCTATGGTTGGATAGGAGAAAAACAAAATCTGTACCTTTTCATATGCTTCATCAAATTCTTTTTGTGGAATATTTTTTTAACTTTTTCATTATGATTCCTTGTGGTGTAATAGAGAACCATAACTATTTTTATTGAATAAATATAAATCTTAAAGTAGAACTATATCATTTTTTTTCTTCAATAAATTTCTTCATCCTATTGACAAAGTCTTCAGCCTCTATGAAATACCTGTCATATTCTTCCCCGTCAATATGCTTGATGTCCCGGTGTTCGATCATCTTGCTTAGCCTATAGAACCTGCCGGCGATAGTCGCATATTTTTTTTCAAGAAGACCTGCTGCAACCAATTTTTCCTGGAGCATCTCCGAAACATATTCAGGCGAAGGCGGTATCTCATCCATTTTCATGAGAGCTGCATGGGCAGCATCAATGACTGCCCAGTAAAGGTCCACTGTTGCCTGAACAATATGGAACTTTGAGTTGTTGAGAGTGTTTGGTGCTTTGTAAAAATAGGTCCACATGGCTTCCTGCGTTGGTTTAATCCTTCCCTGCTGCAAAAGCAGCTGCAATGGCCTGAAGAATTCTGTGTCAATTATTGGGACACCATCCCTCAGTATATTTATTGCTATCGGATCTCCATTCCTGACATATTCCCAGAAGGAAGTATATTTGAATGTTGTCACATGCAGTTTCTTTGATATATTTCCAACAAGATTCTGGACAATAATTCTATACGTCTGTATGAATTCTTTTGATAGGTAGATAGATACATCGTCGAGTATTATAAGGAGGTCGATGTCATGCTTTACAGTGTCTTTTCGTGAATTGCTGCCAAAAAGAATTATGCCCTTGATATATTTTCCGACTTCTTTATGGAGTTCTGCTGAAAATTTATATGCAATATCCATGTCATCCTGCGGATATTTGTTCTCATTTTCCGGTTTTCTTTCCTCGATTTCTGCTTTCATGATAAAATCATCTCTCTTTTAAGTTTATAAATTTTATTGAATTTCTAGATAATACATTATGTATTAGATATCAAAACTTGCTTCATATTAGTATTATTATCCATTGTCAAAATACTGTAGCCCTTCCAGATCAAGGCCTGAATAAAAGGGTGCTCCTTTGAAATCAGCGCTCGGTGAATATGAACCGACAATGTATCTGGGCTTTTCTGTCTTGCCAAAATATGAGTGCCACACATCGCTGAAGGTGCCGTCTCCGCCTCCACCCGGAACATGCATATGATATATGGGTGAACCCAGTGCGTCCCATGCATCTGGAAGAGCCCTCATAGGATTGACACCACTTGATTCGACAATAAAATCTTTGAGACCTGCACTTTTTGCCTGCTCTAAAAATTCTTTTATCGGTGCATTTCCATCACCTACTGAAAGATGCTCATCATTGAATCCAAAATTATCATTCACATGGATATGACCGACTATCCCTTTGTCCACCAGGTCCTTTGTCTTAGTCAGAAGCCATTTGTTGAATCTCTTATCTCTTGATTCAAGTGATTCACCTTTTTTTGCCATGAAATATTTTCTCCATACATTCATATGTCCGATATCAATAGTTGCCTTGATGTGCTTCTCTGCTATCTTCTCTGCCTCTTTCTTGCCTTTTCCGTAGAATTCCTGCAGCTCTTTTGCCATCTCTTTTCTTCCATTCTCAACAAGGATCTTGAGTTCATCAGGATGGGCACCATATGTTTCAGGGAAAAGGTTTTCCGGAGAGATGAACAAGTCATTTTTCAGTGCATACGGCCGTTTTCCATTCTCAAATTCTTTTTTGGCTTCATTCTGCTTTTGCCATGCATATACACCCAGTTCACCCATTGATTTTCCGCTCATCCTTACAGCATAGTCATCGATAAGCTCAGACCTGTCGATCATCTTCAGCTGATCAGTCGCCTGCCTTCTGCCGGAAAGTGCAAGTTCTCTTCCATAGGCAAGTCTTCTGTCATTCTGTATAAGTTCATCTTCAAGATATTCGATAGGATCTTCTGTTCCTGGAGGAATATATAGATTACCATGTTTGTAAGCATCTCTTTGGCTTATTTTTTTTACTTTCCACCAATCTTCTTTTGGAATCTTTGTCTGCATCTCTTTGTAGAAATTCAATGTATCAATTATTTTTTCTCTTCTTTTAAGAGCATCACTGTAGTCTCTTTCTGCCTGCAACCCAAAACCATAGCTGTACTGGAGCTGGAGTGTCTGCTGCCACTGGAAAAACTCTTTTATGACTTCTGTCCTGAAGTCTTTTGTTATCGGTTTACCCTGTTTTTTTGTCTCTTCTTCTCTTTTCTCACGATACTCTTTGAAAGTAACAGTATCTACTGCGATATCACCTGTCTTTTCATCATACTGGTATACAGGTACTTTTCCATGGTGGATCTTGTCATAGGGTTCAAATGTCTTGTCAATGATATATTCTCCGTTTTGATCTCTCAGATAAACAATATTGCCTTTTTCATCAGTCTTTGGCACAGGAATCGCAATAGGGATATTCTCCTTCACTCCCATCTTTATCTCTTTTGTCACAGGATCGACTAGGTAATGGACCTCTTCTTCTTTTTCAGTAGGATAGAGCTGGAATCTTGCTTCATCTTCTTTTTTATATCTGGCAAATTCTGAATAGAGCGGCCTAGGGGCTTCTCCTGAGTGAAATACAATAGCTCCGCCGGTTGTTGCTTCAGCTGCAAAGTGTATCGCTCTTTTTACTTCATCTATTGCACCTTTTCTTTTCTGCTCATCAAACCTGCCCTGGTCAAGTCCGGAAAGACCCTGTATTCCCACTGTCGCGTGTGTTGAAGTATCCACTTTATTGAACTCAGCAAGTTCAAGCATATCCCTTCTTTCCCGTGAGCCAAATGCGCCGGGTGTGAATCTTTTATCTTCGCTTTTGCCAGCGCCGAAAAAAGAGAATTCAACTGCATTTGCACCATGGAATATCCTGGCCTTCAGAGCTTCTGTCTGGTGTTGGAATGGGTTTGCAGATGCGCCAAAATCATCTATAGCAAACTCTCGTTGCATCTTATCAATTTCTTTCAGTTCCTTGCTCTGAGGAGCATAATATTCATCCATTTTTTATCTTCCTAATAATTATAATTTTATATTTCACCAATGCAGGAGCTCGTGATTTTCTTTGAATTTCTGATATCCGTCTTTCAGGCATAGGATGGCATAATCTGATGCTCTTTTTCCGAATCTGGCATCTGTGTATTTTGCCACGACCTCCTTTTCCTTTTTCACTTTTTTCCCCCCTGGCATTATCCCTGCCGGATTAAATGTCTTGAACATATCTCCAAATCCTCCCAGCACAGATACAAATGGGTCAAAGATGCTTGGCAAAGGCTTTTTCTTGATTTTTTCTTCGTCATTTTTACTGCCAAAATCCTCTCCTTTTCCCTCAAGATATTTTTTCAGGTCTTCTCCAAGCGCATTCATTGCTTCATCGATCGAGGAATTTATCTCCCTAAGTAAATCAAGTTCCTCTTCACTTTTGTATTTAAGATAATTTTTTATCTGCTCATTTGTCCATGAATAAGCCCGCATAGTAAGTATCATCTTACCCACATGTATCGGTCCTCTGTGCTGGTATTCATAGTGATGGAAAGCCAGTTCCGGCTTTACAAGATAATGGAAGTTCAAGAGGACGACTGCATTGTATTTCAGTTCATCTTTTTTTTCAGTCTTCTTATGATATCCCTCTCTCCAGTGAAGTGTCTCAACTTCAATAATTGTGCTCTCAAAAGCAGTTACAACGTCAAGTTCACCTGAAAGATGGTGGTCATCAGTATGCCTCAGCCTCTTGATGTTTCTGAGATATGGCGATACCCAAGACATATAGAGCTTGATTGTTGCATGATGCTGCCTGAGGTATTTGATTACAAAATTTCTCCTTGTCTCAAGCTCTTCCAGTGTCCTGTCTTTCCATTCATAATACTGCCGGAGCTTTCTTTTCAGGATTTCCTTTACTTTTTCATTGAACTTCAGTTTTTCCACTTCTTTTTCAATATCCTTGGTCTTCATCGGAGTGATCCTGAAAAATATATCAGGAAGGATGGTAAATCCTACTGTAGCTGACAGTCCATATACTGATGACGGATTCTTGCTTCCGCCTTCAACCTGATCAACCCAGAGGCTCTTCAAAACAATCTCTGAACTTTTTTTATTCTCATAATGTCCTTTCTGCTTTGCAAGCTGCTCAGGTGAAAGAGATTTTGGATCCTTTGCTAGTGTATCATAGTAGAACTGCAGTCTTTCCTCAATGATTCTTACCTCTCTAACTATCTGGAACATGCCTTTGACCATCTCACTAATGCCTTTCAGGTACTGAGAAGCCTGGTTCTGCTGCGCTGCAAGCCGTGTCTGGAAATTGCCAAACATTGAAGAGCCAACTGAAAGTCCCATAGAATCAATTATCTTCTTATGCTTATTCAGTCCCAGCCTTTCTCCAAAATCCAGCATCAGGTGGTGGTACATTGATTCAATATTATGGTGCGGATCCATAAGCTGGATCTTATATCTCTTATTTGGAGCAGGATAGCCGGTCTTAATTTTTTTGTGAGCTACTTCTTCTGCTTCCTCCTCTCCGCCAAGTTTCAGTTCCTCAAATTTTTCCTCTACTGTTTTGTCTTTGAATTCCTTTTTTGGAGGTTCTTTTTTTTTTAAGAAAGGCAGCTTTACCATTTGTCTATACTAATATAGATAATCGTCTTAATATACTTTTCGGTGCAGACGGATATATATCAGGTTAAGATGAAAAAAATCATAAGAAACAAAAAATTAAAATGATTAGGGTCATGCGTTCTTATTTATGCATCTGGTACTGACACATAGGCAGTCTTCTGGTGCATATGCAGCATTTTCACGGAATTCCATAGTACACATCTGAGGTGCCTCATGATTATTCTGGAATTTCTTGTTGATGCATGTTGTTGGATGACAGTCAGACGGCAAAGGAATGCAGTCCGTGTCAGTCTTACATAGCATCTCAGCATCAATGGTATCTGGGGTCAATCCCAATCCTGGGCATTCTTCTTCCCAAACCCGTAAGCATTTCTGTTTTTCTTCGCACCAAGTATAACCAGCAGAACCCTTGCATCCGTGCTCATCTGAATCTCCGCCTACAATAGGTTCTTTAACAACACTGCACTCACCCTCAGCATAGGATTCTACTTCACCGCTAGCGCAGGCTCCGCATTTATTTCCATATGTTTTGCCATTGTCTCCACAGACCGGTAGGTACTCCATTGTGCATATATTTGCTGCTTTCTGTTCTTTTGTACATGAGATTTCTATTGGATTTGTAGGTTCAGGCTCAATCGGGGAATCAATCACTTGGGTAAAAGATTGGCCATCTTTTGTCCTGCATTGTGCTGGATAGCTCTCAAGGATAGGGTTTCCGGCTGCGACGCATTCGTCAAAACTTGTTATCCTCTTTTCAGTGCATGCTCCCAAAGTAAATATCAATCCTAGAGCAAGAGCTGTAACAATAATGTCAATTTTTTTCATTTTATCACCCGATTCAATTGTATCTCATATGATTTAATTTAATAATTATATAAATCTGCTCTATTATATAAACATATTTTATGCTGCAATCCAGGTTGAAGCTATCAGCAGCATATGGGCAAAAATTATCATATAATTTTGTTTGAATATAGAAAACAAAATGGGCCCGCCCGGACTTTCGATGAAGCCGAAGATTGAAGTCTTGACTTCATTCTCGAACCGGGGATCAACGCCTTTCAGAGCATATGCATATTGCATTTGCTTGTAAGGGCGCTGTCATATGCAGCGATAGCAGCGACCAAAATTAGCCGCAACTTAACGTAGCCACTAGACCACGAGCCCAAATGATTTATTAATGAAATAAAATTGTCTTTTTAAAATTACTTATTTCTATTCAATAAAAAACAAAGGTTTATAAATTATTTATTATTTAGTGGTGAAAAGTAAAATTTGGATCAAAATGCCTAAAAGGAAGAGAAAATCTAAGCAATTGGTTGAAGTGGATCTGTATAGTGGAGAAAATTATATTAGAGAAAAACTGGTGGCTCCAGGAAGTCTCGAAGTCTGGACAATTGTTGATGGCGAAAAAAAGCAGGTATTTAGAAAAAGGTTAAGAGATGTTAATGAACTTGAATGTATTCTACTGGATAAATCATCTCCTTTGAAAAAAGCTGCTGAAAAAAATATTGTAATTACACCTGAGTGGATAAGAGATGCTTTGTATTCTTACAACAGCAGCTATAAAGAGATAATAGACACTTTTCACATTGACGTTGATGGCACTTATATTCCTAAACTTGGATATATGATTTATC
>JAHIYL010000266.1 GCA_018815145.1 Nanobdellota archaeon
ATAATTTTACAGGGAATTTTTTCATAGCATATATGTCTTGTTTCATTCTTTTACCCCTTTTTGAAAAATTTTTAATTTCATCATCGATATCAGCCATAATATTAAGATTATGGAAGAGGGATTTATAACTTTTCTTGTTTTGACACATCATAATAATACAATTAAAAAAAAAGATTGTTAAATTCATTTAGTGCAAGAAATAAATTGAAATTATGAAATTCCCTATCCAATCAGAGCAGAGCTCTGGGGTATTACGGGAATTTAAATCGAATTTCAAATTTCAGTTATTCCTTTATGGTTAGTATTCGCAGCAGAGCTGCGGGGTATTAAACCCATAAAGTAATAAAATAATAATAATAACAATGTAAATGCTATCTCTTGTTAATTTTTTTGTATGCCTGATGAATTCAGAAAGATATTCCTTTTTCCAGGAAGCCAGCTCCCAATGCTCGATACCTTCATTATCGACGACAATTGGTTTTACAAAAAATATTTTCCTGTGGTAGAATGTTGTGGGCACAAGATCTTCTATTTCATAATATGATAGAAAGAAAAGTGTGTTTCCGTTGAACTCGACTTTGACAACACTCGTGTCTTTTTTCAGGTCAGCAGCAAATTCTTTGATATTGTTTTTATAGATGTAAGAAAAAGTATATAATTATTTTGTAGGAAAAAGCAACTTTGAACAACCTTTATATTATGTTGTACATTCTCATTGACATATGAAAAAGATTGAGCTTCTTGCACCGGCCGGAGACTTTGAGACACTGAAGACAGCAATAGACTATGGTGCAGACGCAGTATACATAGGCGGCAAGAAATTCGGAGCAAGGGCATTTGCCAACAACTTTTCACTTGTCGAGATCAAAAAAGCTGTTGAATATGCACATGTATTCAACTCAAAGGTGTACGTCACTGTCAATACACTCATCAAGAACAATGAGATGAGATATGCTGTTGACTATGTCAATGAATTGTACAGGATGAATGTCGATGCAGTCATTGTACAGGACTATGCATTAGCAAAAATAATAAAAGATAATTTTCCAAAGATAGAGGTGCATGCCTCTACCCAGACCTCTATCCATAATTCAGATACAATCCTCTTTGCTGATCAGTTCGACAGGTTCATCCTGGCAAGAGAGTTATCCAGGGATCAGATAGGAAGAATAATCCAAATAACAAAAAAACCTGTTGAAGTGTTTGTCCATGGCGCCCTTTGTTTTTCTGTATCCGGTCAGTGTCTGATGAGTTCAATAATTGGCGGCAGGAGCGGAAATCGAGGCAGATGTGCTCAACCATGCAGAAAAGCATATAACATTACGGATGAAAATGCTCCTTATATGATGAGCACAGCTGATCTTTGCCTGGTCAATAATATTCCTAAATTGATTGAACTTGGAGTTCATTCTTTAAAAATTGAAGGCAGGATGAAATCAACTGACTATGTGGGAACTGTAGTTGCGATATACAGAAGAGCAATCGACAGGTATTATGAAGGAAAATTTTTTGTAAAGCAAGAAGAAGAAAAAAAGCTTTTTTATGCATTTAACAGGACATTCACAAAAGGTTTTTTTAACAATAGTGAATCAATTGTTGCACCGGAAAAGCCCGGAAATAGGTCTCCATTAATGCCTGACCTTAAAAATGACGAAGACCTGAAAAAAAGAAAGAATAGTTTTTCTGTAGATATTTCTGTCCAAAAAGGAGAAAAAATTAAACTTAAGGCAGAGATTGAAAAACATTCTATTAAATTATTTTCAAAAAATCCGGTTGAAAAGGCTGCAAAAAAACCCATATCAGAAGAAGATATTAATAATATACTCAATAAAACCAAAAATACTCCTTTTGAGATGAAAAAATTTTCTTGCAGAATCGATGATGATGCATTTGTACCATTCAGTGAACTCACCCGGATTAAGGAAGAACTTATTGCCAGCATGTCCGAATTATTATGCAAAAGAGAAGAACGACCTGAAGTGAAGGCTGTTCTTCCTAATATTATCCATTCAGAGAAAAGAACTGAGCCAAAATTATTTGTTAAGATATATGACCCGGAAGGAATAAAAGCAGCTGCAGAGGCAGGAGCAGATATATTATATTATAACATATTTAACAAAGATTTGGATAAAGCAGTTGAATTGAGTAAATCAATATCAGCATCTCTTTTTTTTGAAGTTCCATCAATAACATATGATGAACAGATTCCGGACATTCTGAAGACTATAAAAAGATACAAGCCCGAAGGGTTGCTCCTGGGAAACCCTGCTCTTCTTAATCATAGATTGGAACAAGTTATACATCTCAATTTCTCTTTCAACACATTCAGTGATTATGATATCAATTACTGGAAACACCTTCCTATCCTATCTTTAGAGCTGAATCAGGATGAATTGATCCGATTCAAAAACAAGGATGCAATCCTGTTTGTCCATGGTAATCTTGTTGTCATGAGCACAAAATCACAGATTTCAGCCAATAAGTTGACTGACCGGAAAAACCACTGCTTTCCTGTAAGGAAGAATCCTGCAGGCTACACAGAAATCCTTAATTCAATCACGCTTGGCTTTTTCAATGAAATAAAAAAACTCCAGAGAGCAGGGTATAATAGATTCTGTCTTGACCTTGATACCAATGTATTTGAGACAGTCAGCATATACAAAAAGATAATGTCTGGCGAAAGGTATGATGATTCTCAAATCAAAAAGGAATTTACACGCGGCCATTTGAAGAGAGGAGTGGAGTAGAAATTATCTGATGCATTAGGCTTCCAATTTTTGAGTAGAATGTTATCATTCAAAAATTATTAAACCGAAATATTTAAATACTTACAAGAGAAAATAAATTATAACATGGAAGAATCAATTAAAGAGGAAATAAAGGTAAGTCCGCCTCCAAAGCCGGATATATCAAAATCAGTTGTTATAATTCTTGTCATATTATCTGTTGTCATCTCAATGGTAGGCACCTGGGTAATACTTGGTGAAGTAAATTCAATGCAGAGTGCTCCGGTCCTGAGAGGAGAATCCTCACAAGCCGGCCAGGTCAAGCTCTCCATAATTGACAAGAACCTTCCTGCTGCAACAGCAATAGGACAAGTCAGTATCACAATATTAAATCCGGAGGAACAATAAAAATGGAAGATATTTCTAACAGGACACTTGCAACCCTTCTAATAGCTGCAATCGTAATCACATTAGGGGGAACAATCATGTCTCTCAACAGGCTCAGCCAAGTAGGAGGGCCATCCTTTTTCCCTGTCACTGGAAGAGGAACAACAGACACAGGTAAAGTGAATGTCACTATCCAGTCCAGCCAGAGCATCCGGCTGATGGGTACAACAATAATAGATTTTGGAGCCGGAAACGTAAATGCTTCAGATTCAACATGCAATACCAATGGTGTCAATGTCACTACAGTCGACAGCGGAACCAATGAGCTTGACTGCTGGCTTGTAAGCGATGCTGTCCAGCTTGTTGGCACTGATTTTGATGTGGAAAATGATGGAAACGTTGATGTTGCAGTCAATATTTCAGGAAAAAGCAATCAGTCTTTTATAACAACATCAGGAGATTTTTCAGCTACTGATTATAAATGGCAGTTCGGAAGTGAGAATACACCAGGCGATGTGGATTGTGAAGCAGGTGAACCTACTGGATGGGTCCATTTTGGTGAAAATGAGACACTCTGCACAAGGCTTCCCTGGGAAGATGAGGAAAATGATAATCTGACAGTAAATGTCATGTTGAGATTTCCGGCAAACACCACTGCAGGGTTATTTTCTGATACAGTGACCTTCAGCGCCAACCCGGCATATGGTTAGACTTAATTGATCTTAGTATTTTTTTTTAACTTTTTTTTAAAAAATGGGCATGAAATCAATTAGATTTATCATTCTTTTTTCTTTTGCTATACTACTAAGTGCCAATCATGCATATGGTGTTTCAATATACGGCATTGAATTTCTGAACAATATCCTCTATGAGCCCGGGCAGACACTGGAATACAGTTATTCTTTTGGTAATAATGATGGGGTTGCAGGAGACTATGAAATAGTAATGAAAGGCGATCTTTCAGAGTATTTTGAGATTTCCCAGACAGAGTTTTTGAATGTCCAGCCAATGGAGAGGAAGAACTTCAAGATTAAGATAAGATTACCTGACAGTGCGCCGCAGAGGGGATTATCCCAGGTATTAGTCGGTGTACAGCAGCGGCCGCCGGAAAACCTGGGAGGAATTGCAGTCAGGACAAGATCAAATATCCATTTTCTTATCTTCTTCCCTTATGAATTCAAATATGTCGATTGGTCGATAAAAGCAGAAAACATGAATGTGAATGAGACACAGGAGATGACCTTTACTGTACAGAATCTGGGAGAACCAACAATAGACAGGATATATTCTGACATTGATATAATCAATCAGGATAATCTGGTTGTGGAGACTGTCAGATCAGGTATAATCCAAAATCTTATATCAAGACAGAAACTCACTGAAAAAGCATATTTCAATTCTGAAGGCTTTCTGCCCGGTGATTATACTGCAAGATTCACACTCCACTGGGACAGCAATATCTCTACGCAGGAAAGGACCATCAAGATCGGCAAGAAAAATGTTGAGATCACCGGGTTTACAGACCTGTTCAAAAGAGATGCAATAAACTCGATGGGCATTAGTATAAAAAGCGGCTGGAACACCAGGATCGATAATGTGTATGCGAATGTTGAGATATTTGATACTGAAGATAGCACTGTCAAAGCAAGATTCCAGTCCCTGCCGTCTTCACTCTCGCCCTGGGCAGAACAGGGCCTGCAGGCATATTTCGATACAACTGGTCTTGAAAAAAATAGTTATAAGGCCATAATAACGCTTTATTATGATGGCTCAAAGACAATCAAAGAAGGACACGTAACCATAGAAGACACTGTGCCCGGAGCTGTCATAGTAGAATCGCCTGCAGCAGAGGGAGGTTATTTTCTTCAGCTTCTCCGGAATAATGTGCTGACAACAATATTAGTAATTTTGGTCCTTGCAAATATCATATTATTCGGAGCAGTCCTGATATCAAAAAAAAAGCACGACATGGATGAAGATAATCCTCTTATACATCCAAAGACAATCAAAGAGATAAAAAAATACAAACAGCACCATTCAATTGATGACATCCATGCAATGCTCAAAAAAAAGGGATGGAGTGAAGAACATATCAAATACATAATGAAAAAGATAAAATGAAGCCAAATAATCTGTTTTATCTTGTCCTGGCTCTTATTTTGTTTTCTGCAATAATCGGGTTTTTCATTTATTTCAATATCTATCTGGTCAAGGTGGAAAATATTGAGATGGATCTTATTGTCAAAAATAATGTTGGAATAAATATCAATACAGATGCTCTTCATTTTGGAGGCGCTCCGCCCAGCGGTTCTGCTGAACGAGGTATCGACATAAAAAATGATTATTCTTTTCCCCTTCTTGTGACAATCAAGACCTCCGGAGAGCTTGCTCCGCTTGTCGTTGTATCAAAAAATAATTTTCTCATCCAGCCGGGCGAGAAGACAGAAGTGATGTTCTTTGCTACTGTCCCAAAAGATTATGAATTAGGCAAATATACCGGTTCAATCAGGATAGAACTGAAAAGACCAGGATTATTGGCATTGACATCATAGAAACTTTTATATTTCTCAAGACAATATTTTTCTGCATGGACTTAAATGATGTAAAAAAAATAATAACATACAATCTCGGCTATAAAAAGGGAGAGAACATACTGGTCGTGACAGACACTAAACTTGAACAGATAGGTAAAATGTTCTTTGAGGCAGGATTGTCGCTTGGTGCAGAGACCATTCAGATTATCATGGCACCAAGAAGAGAAAACGGCCAGGAACCTCCTTTGGCTGTGAGTCAGGCAATGCAGAATGCTGATATCATATTGATCCCTACTTCCAAATCACTCTCACATACCAAAGCGAGACGGGATGCAACTGAAATGGGAGCAAGGATTGCAAGCATGCCGGGAATAACGCTTCCCATATTTGACAGGATGACAAAAGTTGATTTTAAGAAATTGGCAGAAAGGACAAAAAAAATAGCTGATATTCTCAGAAAGACAAAAAAAGTGAGGGTCACAACAAAACTTGGGACCAATCTGGTCATGGACATTGAAGGACGGCATGTTGATGAGGATACAGGCCTACTTCTGAAAAAAGGTGATTTTGGAAATCTTCCAGCAGGTGAAGCAGATCTTTCTCCGCATGAAGGATCGACAGAAGGCATAATGGTCATCGATGGAAGTGTCATTGAAAAGAAAGTGACTACTCCTATCAAAGTAACTATTGAAAAAGGATTCGCCGTCAAATTTGTTGGTGGATCCCATGCAAAAGAACTGGAAAGTACTTTAAAAAAAGTTGGGCCTTTAGCTTTTAATATTGCTGAACTTGGAATTGGCACAAATGACAGAGCTATCCTGACAGGCAATATACTTGAAGATGAAAAAATATACGGAACATGCCATATCGCATTTGGCAATAACATGAGCTATGGCGGAAATGTTGATGTTCCGATTCATCAGGATGCAATAATAACAGAACCTGATATTTTTTGCGATGATAGATTGATCATTAAGAAAGGAAAGTTGATAATTTAGATTTAGTGAAATTAAAATTAGTGTAATACAAAGGGTGAAAAACATGTTATTCATAGGTGCAGACCACGGCGGATATAAATTGAAAGAAGAAGTGTGCAACTTCCTGGACAAGAAAGGGATTGAGTACAATGATATCGGGACATACAGTGAGGAATCCTGTGATTATCCGGATATTGCACAGAAGCTCTGTGAAGATGTCGTGAACAACAGGGCTGAAGGGATCCTTATCTGCGGGACAGGCATTGGCATGTCCATCACGGCGAACAAGGTAAAGGGGATAAGGGCTGCTGTCTGCTGGAATGAATTCACTGCAGAGATGGCAAAGAAGCACAACAATGCAAATATCCTCTGCATGGGTGCAAGAGTGCTTGAGAATGAAGCTGCTATAAGGATTGTAGAAGTGTTTCTTGACAACAAATTTGATTCCGGCGGCAGGCATTCAAGAAGAGTCGGAAAGATTTCTGAGATTGAAAAAAAATGCTAAATGGCAGGCATTTTAAAATATATTATTCTTTTCTTATCAACACAACCATCTGTTTCTTAAGCTCAAATATCTTATTTATTAATTCCTTTCCCTGCATAAAATCTATTTTTTTGCCAGACTGCTTCCATAATTTCCCTTAGTGAATCATATCCCATGGATAAATATGCAGAAACGTTTCGTTCAGTCAATTCTGCCTGTCTCACTGTCTCTTCTTTGATCTCTGCCATTTCTCTTAATGAGGCAATGAGTTCCTGATTCTTTGAGCATTTCCTGATAAATCCTTTTTTCATGCATTCACTTAGATCCACTTTATTCCACCCTGAAGCGTGATTCCATTGATTATGCTGTTTATCAGATGTTCATTTTTCAGATCTTTAAGTTCTTTTACTGCAAACAATTGTATTTTCCTATGCAATTTTTTTTCATATTTTGTGATATCCGGCAGATCTACTCGTTCAGATATTACAGCAATATCAAAATCACTGCCTGCAGCATCCAGTCCCAATGATCCAGAACCGAAAAAGATGATTGTGGGTTTCATATAGAAGCTATTGAGTTTTTCGACAAGTCCGCATTTTTTTATATTTTGAAGATTGTAAAATATTTTTAAATCCTTATAGAGTTCATTTTCCAGATTTGCTTTGAATAATAGATAAATTCGTTCTTTTCTTGATTTTAAAATCTGTTTTTTTGTAAATTTCTTGAGTTTTGTGCTGGCTGTTGCAGGAGAAAGTTTTCTAAGAACTGCAAATTCCCGTATTCCGAATTCACGCTCAGGATCCTTAAAAAATGGTTCCAATAGATTAAGTTCTTCAAACATATGTTTAAAATATTGAACACTTGTTTAAATATTTTATGGTATTGTCTATATCATTTTCTTGAGCTCTATATGCGAGTCAAAGAACCCCCACTTGTTGTATATGCTGTGCGCATAAGAATTCTCATTATATACTTCGATGGATGCGACTGTCATGCCTTTTTTTTTGAACCAGTCTGTTGCCATGTCCTTGAATTTTGAACTGATCCCTTTTCCCCGGAATTCCGGAGCGACATAAAGATCACTGATATGCCCTATCTTTTCAACTGCAAAAACTGGAATATTATCTTTGATGAAATTCAATGAATAGCCGACCATCTTATTGCCATCTGCTGCAACAAGCACAAGCCCGTTTCTTGACCTTATATTTTTTATCAGAAATTTTTTGAAAAGAAAATCTGCATTTTTTTTTCTTTCCAGGGTTTTTTTCTGTTCTGGATTCTTTTTGATGATGTTTTTGGCATGTGTTTCCATGAATTCTTTCCAAAGGGCAGTTATCTCCTCTGCATCTTTCAAATTGGCTTTCCTTATCTCCACACTGAAAGGATAAACAAAAAAAATTTATAAACTTATTCTTAAGAATATAATTTATGCCAGGAATACTTCCCCATCTCGGAGCAGCCATAATATGTATGATAGTCGTCCATTGCATTCATTTCAAGTGGGAATTCTCATGGTCAATCTTTGTAGGCAACTTCATACCTGATGCAATCAAATTCGGGTTTGTAGGATTGGTACAGGGCACCTTCAGCATACTGTTAATTGAAAAGGATGAGTTCTATAGGAGCATATCAAACATCACTTCAAATCCGACCAACTGGTTCAGCCTTGGTTTTTTCATCATAGGCATGCCGCTTGTCCTATATCACTTCCATGTCATAAAAAAAAAGAAGATGGAAGAATATGATGAGCTGTATGTGTTTTTTCTCATAGGTATCATAATTCATCTTGTGATGGATCTATTATTCGTGGAGAAAGGGATATGGTATTAAATTGCATTTTACTTCATCCCTCTAATTTTTAAATAATTCCATTTTACCTATTGTTATGTACACTCTAAAACAGACTCCTGAAGATTTCATTGTTGAAGAGATTCCCAACAGAAAATTCCATGGAAACGGCCTATATTCAATCTATCTTCTAAAAAAAAGAGGATACACTACTGAAAAGGCGATCCAGACAGTCTGCAGGAAATCCGGAGTACATAGAAAAGATGTTGGTTATGCAGGAAACAAGGACAAAAATGCAATCACATCACAGTATATTTCAGTGAAAAAGAAGATCCATGATATTGATGAACGGGAAATCTCACTGAAATTCACCGGATGCTCGGATGAACCTCTATCACTGGGTGATCTGGCCGGCAACAGATTCTCAATTATCACAAGGAACATTGAAAAGTTGCCAAAAAAAATTGATTTTGTCGAGAATTATTTTGATTCACAGCGGTTCTCAAAAAATAACGTGGATGTTGGAAGAGCAATCATCAAAGGTGATTTCAAGAAGGCAGCTGAAGCAATAGAGCATGATTCTGTTAAAGAACATCTGAAGATGCATCCAAATGATCATGTCGGCGCATTCAAGACACTTCCCTACAAGATCCAGACCATCTATATCAATTCCTACCAGAGCTATCTTTGGAACATGGCTGCAAAAGAATACATAAAAAAAAAATCCAAAAAATATATTTCCATAGATTTTGGTTTTGGAGAATTGGGTTTTATAGATCAGAGAATTGAAAATATGTCAATTCCTCTGATAAGCTTTGATACAGAATTTACAGATAGTGTCATTGAAAGAACCTATTCTGGATTGCTTGAAAAAGAATCTATATCCTCCAGGGATCTCATACTTAGAAAAACACCTGATCTGACTCCCACTGGCGGAAAACGGGAACTTTTTGCAGAAATCAAGGATCTTACAATAGGCAGCCCTGAAGATGATGAATTGAACAAGGATAAAAAAAAGATACAAATATGCTTTTGCCTGCCAAAGGCCAGCTATGCCACAATGGCAGTAAAAAAGATGTTTCTTTGAATTGATCATGTAAGAATCTTAAAAAAGACAAATTCCCTGATAAAACCAATCTTAAACAAATGTGTTCCAATATTGTAAAGAAACTGATTTATCTTTGGATTGAATCTGAGTGTATCAGCAATCTTATCCTGGATTCTATGTCTGAATATAACTTTTTTTAATTTTGGGTATTTGTACTTAGGATCTAATATCTTTTTTCCCACTTCTTCACCTGATACAAGAGCCTGATATATCCCTTCACCGGAAAAAGTAGACGTCAGGCCGGCAGCATCCCCAACCAAAAAAATATTTTTGAATTTATATCCTCTATAATCAGAATTTAGGAGCGCCCCTTCAAACCTGGTTTTTTCAATCTCTATTTTCAGGTCATTCCTGCACCAATCATCAAGCGCTCTCTTCATCCCTCTGGAACTTGATACAATCCCGCCTATACCTATTGCGGTATAGTCATCGTGCGGAAATACCCATGCGTACCATGAACCGAATCTCTTTGTGTCCAAGTGAAATTCAATGTCTTTGAATATTTTTGTTGTTATATATTGGATACCTAGACCAATTTTTTCAGATGGAAGATTAAGATATTTACGAACAATGGATGAAGGTCCGTCTGCCCCAATCAGATGTTGAAAATTGTATTTCTTATTGCATGCAACAACATGATTTACAGTAACTTCAGTGACTTTGGCATTGGTTTTTATCTCTGCGCCGGCTTTTTTTGCATTTTCCATCAAATATTCTCCTAGTTTTATCCTTTGAACAGTATAACAGAAATTTTTTTTAAATTTCAAAACAGTCTTCTTCTTGTTTGTTACAAACATAACATCAGAGAATTCTTTTTCACTCAACTCTTTTGGGATATATCTGAGGTTTTTTCTCATAAGTCCGCCTGCACAGACCTTATCACCGATTACCTTATCCTTTTCAAGAACAATGACTTTTTTCCCATTCTTTGCAAGGATTTCGGCTGCTTTCAGACCTCCCGGACCCCCGCCAACAATGACTACATCATATTCCATTGAAGAATGAATAAAATTGAACGAATAAAAAATTATTGGAAATCAGATGACATTGTGCTTATGAAATAATTCTTCAAGCTCTTCAAATGCCAATTCTTCAATCACTTTTGTTGATTTCTTGGCTAAGTACATGAATTCATTTTTTGGAAGGATTTTAGCCAGTTCCTCAATACCAAGAGTTTCAACCAGCATTTTAGTCAGTGATAATAATTGATTTGGCTGCATCCTCAAAAAAAGTGCATCTAAAAAATACTCATTTGGAATTTTCTTAAATATACTGAAGAACTTATTCATCTGTTCTGGCTTTGTATTGATGACAAGCAATATAATGATCAAAAGAAGATCCCTATTCATCAATTCTTTTGCTGAGAAATTATATTCGAGATGTTTTTCAGTAAGTTCATTTTTTTTAAGTTTTTCAGTTAAAAAGGAAGCATAGTTTCTATAGTGCTGAGCAATATTTGTAAAGCCGCTGGCAATTATTGGAGCCCCTAATAAACATGTATCACCAAAAAAAGATATATTATCCATTGCATGTTTTTTCATGTCCCCCATGGGTATAGTACCATATACTTCTCTGACCATTTTTTTGCCTTTTAATTCATCCTTGAGATAACAGTTTTTAATATTATTCTCATGGAGCTCTTTAAGACTAAGCGGATCTATATTTTCAATCAGGTACTGATCAGTATAAACAACTGTCTGATGCTCATTTATCGGATAGATACTTATGAAAGTCTTTGGTGGACCTTCATAAAATGCTTCAACCAAACATATTTCTTCTTTTTTGATTCTGTAATTATATACTCCGCCATATGTCGGACAATAGAATTGCCTGCCTGTAACTTCCGGAGATAACATGGAATCAGAACCTGAACAATCTATCAATAATCTTGCACTAAATTTACCTGTTGATGTTTTGATTGCTATCTCATTTTTAGTTCTCTTGATAATTTTTTGGAATTCACATTTCTCAATGATTTTGGATCTGTTCTCAATCACCTTATCTCTGCAGTATTTCAGAATTGCCAGATCATTGACAGTCACCAAATCAGCAGAAATGATGAATTTCTGGCCATCGAATGATCTGATGAATGATTTTTCAAAGGATGCTGTGATAAATTTATCAAGCCCTGCTTCCTCAACAATCCTTTTCTCAGTTGTCCAAGGCTTGTGATAATCCTTGATCCTGTCTTTTTCAATGACCAGTATATTGTGCTCTCTTGATAATTCACTTCCAAGAAGAAGACCTGCCGGACCTGCACCAACTATCACAACATCATATTTCATTATATATAAATAAAAATTAAGAGAATAAAAACTTAATGGATAAATATTCTAAGTGGTCGGTTCAAATGGAGTTGGACAAATATTTGTTGTACAATACCGAACATCATCTGCATTAATGCTACCTTCCTCAAAATCTATTTCTTGTAGCCACCCATTACCCCCTCTTCTATAACCACAGCAGTAAAACCAATTTTTATCGTGAAAAATTTTGGTACACCTGTCATGGCAATCTCCCCCATTTTCGTAAGCAACCCAGCAATAGTTGTTATTTATGCAAGCATCAAAATTGTCATTGTATTGCGCCGCATACCTATCTACGTATTCAAAGTGCTTTTGTTTTTCTGAATATTGAGGTTCTGACTGAACTGAAACAGCCCTTGCTTCATCCATTATAGTTTCAAAATCGTTGACTCTTGCAGCAGCTGATTGTTCTTCACTGCCTGTACATTGTTCACCTAGTAGAGGGGTATCACCATTTTTGCACTTGCATTTGAGACTTTCAAAGGGCAATGGGTTCCCGGGATTCTCAAGGTTCATCTGATAACTCTCTAAAAACTGATCTTCAATGCAACAATAAGAAGATTTTAGGCACCCTTTTTCATTAGGTATACTATTAGGATTTATTGAAACCGGACAATGAGTCTCAGTACCTTGATATTCACTGCATTTGTAGTCTGCCGGGTTCCTGGGATCAACAGTTGGTTCAGGAGGAAGAGGGGTCGCAATAGTTGTTTCCTGGGCTGGAGCTCCGCATCCACAAAGTATGGATAAAAATATAAACATAATTAGAACAAATACTTTTTGATCAAGATACATAGGATTATTAAAGATAAAGTAATATAAAAATCTATTGAATATTCAATGTGCTTTTCAAGACTACAAATATCTCTTCAATCTTCGGGCTTGCGTCAATATCTGCAATCAATCCCTTATCTTGATAATATTCAATAAGAGGCGCAGTCTCTCTATTATAAACCACCAGCCTGTTCTTGACTGTCTCAGGCAGTTCATCACTTCTCTGGATAAGTTCAGCGCCGCAGTCATCACAGACACCTTCCTCTTTTGGTGCTTTCCACATTATATGGAAGATACTGCCGCATTTTCTGCATGTCCTCCTCCCTGAAATCCTCTTTATCACTTCTTCTTCTGAGAGCGTGAAATTTACTACCTTGTCTATCACTTCAATATCTGAGAGGAAATCTGCCTGATTGATTGTCCTTGGATAACCGTCAAGTATATAGCCGGAATCTGATTCTGACAGCCTGTTTTTCACCATGTTGTTGGTGACATCATCAGGAACCAGAAGACCTTTATCGATGTACTCTTTTGCTTTGAGTCCCAGCTCAGTCTCTCCTTTGATGTTTGTCCTGAATATATCTCCTGTTGAGATATGCGGAATCCCCATCTGCTCAGAGAGCATCTTTGCCTGTGTTCCTTTGCCTGCGCCCGGCGGGCCCAAAAAAATCAGATTCACTTTTTATTCACCCCATATAGCTCAAATCCTGCTTAATATCAGTCTCCACTTCCCAGGATTTCTTCATATCTCTAATAATCTGTGAAAGCCTTGGTTTTAATGATGTCCATTCATCAAAAAAATCTCTGATAAATTTTGCATTGTTCTCTTCGCTGTTGTCCAGTGAGATTTCATTTGAAAACCGGATATATTTCATGAGTTTCCTGTATAATGCGTATATCTCCTGCCTTTTCTTATCAGAGAAAATCTTATATTCGATGAGCTGGAAAAGCTCTGAATCCGGCTGCAATATGCCTTCAAGCATTTTTAACCATTCATCTATCTTATCTATCATCCTAATCCTAATCCTATATAGAAGAATATCAGACTTTTCATACTCTTCAATATCAAAATCCATGTTCAATGATACGAAATCAGGAAGGCTGAATCTTTCAGCAAGACCATTATAGTATTTGATTGTCTCATCCATGCACAAATCAGGTGCAATAATTTATATAAAAACGTTTTGGTTCAAAAGCAGCAAAACCCAATTTGACAAAAAAAAATATAAACTCACTTGATTTGGTGAGTATATAATGGTGATTATATAATGGCAAAACTAAAAGCAAGGCTGGAGAGTGCCCAGCACATACTGCATCACATGCTTACACATGATTACAGAGCAGTCCAGACAGGCATGCAGATATATGACAATAAGATAAGGATTGATGTCAGGTGTACTGATAAGGATTTGACAACATTATCTAAAGAGGAATTTGAAGGCAGGGTCAATGGAATCATCCTAAGAGATCTCCCGGTTGAAAAGACAATTTATCCAAGGGATAAGGTCCCAAAAAATATTGACATATCTATGATACCGGCCAGTGCAAAAGAGATAAGGATTGTTGACATCAAAGATTTTGACATGCAGCCATGCGGAAATGCGCATGTCGATAATACTTCAGAGATAGGAGAGTACAGGATAATCGAAATAAAGAGGAAAGGAAAGGATATCTACAGGTTTGTTGGTGAGGTTGTTGATAAGGGAACAGCAAAAGTCGAAGTGAAAAAAGAATCTGGTTCAAAGCCTATGAAATTCGAGCTGCAGCTGGCAAAGGGTGTACGTGATTTCCCTCCGGAAGAGAAGATAATAAGGGATGAAATAATTCGCACAATAATCGACACATTTGAAATCTATGGTTTTAATCCTATTGAAACTCCGATTCTTGAACGATATGATACTTTAGCTGCAAAGTTTGCTGCCGGAGAAGCCTCTGATGCACTGAAAGAAACGTTTCAGTTGATTGATCAAGGCAAGAGAAAACTTGGTCTTCGGTTTGATTTGACTATTCCTTTCTGTAGGTTCGTTGGTATGAATCCAAATATGAAGATGCCTTTCAAAAAATATCTGATAGGAGAAGTCTTTAGGGACGGACCGATAAAGACCGGAAGATACCGACAATTCATGCAGATGGATCCGGATATTGTTGGAACAGATTCTATGCTTGCAGATGCAGAGATATTGGCACTGAGTGATGCGATATTCAAAAAACTTGGTTTTGATATAACAATAGAGCTGAATGACCGAAAGCTTCTTGATGGCATACTGGAATATGCTTCTATACCTGAGGAACTTAGGTTTGAAGTTATGGTCTCTATTGATAAATTAAAGAAAATCGGAGAAAATGGAGTGCGAAAAGAGCTGAATGAGAAAAATATTGATACAAAAACAATAGACAAAATACTCTCCTGCTTTGTGGAGAAAAAGGATAATCGTTCCACACTGAAAAATCTTAAAGATATTCTAAAAAATAAGACTGGACAGGAAGGACTCAAAGAAATGGGTGAATTATTGGATTATCTTGACTGGTTTGGTATAAAAAGCGTAATATTTTTGCCTTCTCTTGCAAGAGGGCTTGCTTATTACACAGGACCGGTGTATGAGATTCTCCTTAATGACTCATCAATCACTTCATCAGCTGCAGGAGGTGGCAGATATGACAAAATTATCGGAAGCTACCTGAACAGCAAACAGACCTATCCTGCAACAGGGATCAGTTTTGGGATTGAAGTCATAATTGAAGCACTCAAACAAAAAAGAAAATTAACACGTAAGTCAATTGTGGATGCATATGTAATTCCGATAAAAACAACAAAACAGTCAATTGAAATAGTCCAGATCCTCAGACAGGCAGGGATTAAGACTGATTTTGATATTATGGGAAGGGGAATTTCCAAGAACCTACAATATGCAAACGCTTACAATATTCCTTATGTAATTTTTATTGGTGAAGATGAATTGAAGAACAAAGCAGTAAAGATCAAGGATATGATATCAGGCAAAGAATCTCTAGTAAAGATTTCTAAAATCGTTGAATTCTTCAGAAAATGAAATTTTTACTTTTAGTATCTCTTTTGACATAAAATGCAGAAAAACCGAAGGATTCTGACAGCACTCCTCTTCCTGATTGCACTAGGATCTTCGATGAGTTCTATATTCCTTCCAATCTATCTCTATAATCTGAGTACATCCTTCAAAGGTATCCTTCTGATCTATCTTGTATATTTTCTTGGTGGACTCATTGCAGGCGTTTTCTCAAACCTAATCGCACATAAGGCAAGCCTGAATTCATTCATAATACTTAGGGGCATAATTGAACCGGTCATCATACTGCTCTTCAGGTATTGCCCTATTCTAAAATTTCCTTTATTTCCTGTCATGCTTGTCTACGGGTTCATCACATTCGGATTCTGGCTGTCCCTTGACACGTACACTGTACTATCCACTGATAAGAAGAAAAGAGGAAACCAGCAGGGCAATATATACATGGGCATGTGGCTGGCATCAATAGCAGCACCTTTTGTTGCAGGGTTGATCATATCAAGATTTGGATATGCACAGATGTTCTGGGTCTCATTCATTTTTGTGTTCATTGGAGGGGCTTTGAGCTTTTTTGTCAAGACAGATCTCAAGATAAAGAAAAAGATTAATTATTTTCCAAAGATTACAGGAGAGATAGGAAAATTGAACATCATAACATTCCTCAGGGGATTCGGATTTGGAATCACCACCTTTCTGCTGCCATTATTTGTTTTTTTTATATCAGACAACGAAGTTGTTGTCGGTACGGCCGGCATGATATTTGGAGTGACCAATGTATTTGCCACCATATTGAGCGGCCACCTCATAGATGCATACAATAAAAAGAAAGTACTGTCTGTGCTTCATGCTCTGATGGTCATCGCATGGATAATCCTTGGGTTGAGCACTGATGCAAACTCCATCTATTACATCCTTGTCATACTGGTATTTATCTATCAGCTCATCAATATACCTCTTAATACAGTTTTTTTCAATCAGATAGAAAAAAAAGATGTACTTTCGTATATTTCAGAGAGAATGACTTCATTTATCCTGGGCAGCGTTGCAGTGTATCTGCTGGGCTTGTTCTTTGGATTTGAAGTCCTTTTCATAATATGTGGTGTTGCAGCGTTTTTAGCATTATTTGTTATTAATAAGCTGGAATTGTAATAAACAAAGAAATCACATCAAAATCTCCACAGAAAATTATATATAGCAGTCTTGAAACATATAGATAATAGTAGATAGAATCATACTAAAAAAGAGGTGGGGGATTTTTGATTATTGAGGAACTAAATCATCTCCTTTCAGAAGAACTTGAGCTAATAAAGGAGAAAAGCATCTTTGAGAACATGTATATTTCTAATCTGAAGAAGATTGAGCTCACAAAAGAGAATATCGTTGCAAAGAATAAGGAAGACGCAAAAGCAGCAATAACAAAGAGGAGAGACCAGGAGATTGAAAAGGCTAAAAAAAAAATTCAAGAGGATAATTTGCTCACTGAAGAACGCCTAAAAAAGATAGAACAGAATTTCATAGGAAAAAAAGATATGCTGCTGGAAAGATTTTTAGATGAGCTCAGAAAAGAGGTTGAGAATGCTTATACCTAAAGAACTTTATGAGGTTGTAGTCATACTTCCCCAAAAATATGTGGATGCTCTTCTTGAAAAACTGGGTAAAGAAGAAATAATTGAGATAAAGGAGTTCAATGAAGAATACAGACAGATACCTTCAATTGATACACCCCTGATGAGGACTAATCAGGAAGTAAAAGCTCTGATGCGGATTGATTATATGATTGAGAGGCTCAAGGTGACCAAGGCAAAACCAGGAAACATATCAAAAGAGCCGATCAATGAAGCAGAGTCAATTGTTGATAAGATTGACACAGATTACAATAAGTACATACGGGCAATTGAAGATAATAACATCCTGATAGAAAGATTGAATCTCCTGCATGAGTTCCTTTCCTCAGTCAAAAGCATAAAGATAAGAGAAAACCAGACCTCATTTCTGATCACTACAGATGATGATTCCTGGAAGGAAATATCAAAAAACCTAAAAGATGATGGTATTGGTTTTTTTCCGATAAAGAAAAGGATTTCAGGAGAAAAGACTGCAAGGTTCATATCAGTGAAAAATGATGATTCAGAAAAAGTAGTTGGCCTGTTTGCAGGGATTGCTGACAATGTTTTTTCAGGAAACATAAAGAACATTGACAAGAAACTAAAAGAAAAAATCAATGAGATCAAAAAGGATATAAAAGACAATCAGGATAGACTGGAAAATCTGCCGGAGGAGTATGGGTCGCTTCTTTTTTCATTGCGTGAGCAGCTCAATGAAAAATTGAAAATAATTGAAAACAAACGAAATTTTTTGTATTCAGAATTCCTGAGCCTGATCAATCTTTGGGTTGCAAAATCTGATTATAACATGCTTAAAAAAATAGTCTCTGATTCAACCAACAATAATTTTGTATTGTACAAAGAAAATCCAAAGATAACAGATAACCCGCCGACAAGGCTTTCAAATTTTTTTCTTTTCAGGCCTTTTGAGATGCTTCTTGAAGAATTCTCTCTGCCCGGCTACAAAGAGATTGATCCTACTTTTTTCATTGCATTATTTTTTCCGCTATTTTTTGGAATTATGCTTTCTGATGTCGGATATGGTTTGCTGCTGCTCATTATCTCTTCATTCATATTGATAAAGAATAAAGGAAAAAGCAGGTTTGGAAAGATAATATTTATGTGCTCCCTGACAACAATAGCTATAGGTCTATATTTTGGAAGCTGGTTTGGGTTCAACCTGACAAAAGTACATCTGAATCCGCTTCATAAACCAATAGAATTGATGTTGATTGCACTCGCTATAGGAGTATTCTATGTAAACCTTTCACTCATATTGGCGCTTGTACAGTCAGTAATCAAAAAAGACTGGAAATTTTTACTCGATGAAGTCCTGGTATGGCTGTTTTTTGAGATTGGGATCTTATTTTTAGTCTATCCAAAGTTATATGAACCCTATACTACTCTTCCACTGAATCTCTTGTTTTCAATAGGCCCTGTGATATACAGATTGATGCGAAAAGGACTACTGAATATACTTGATTTTTCAAAATTTTTTTCAACCATTATTTCATTCATCAGGATATCAGCGCTTGCTATGTCCACTGTATGGATCTCATTCGCAGTCAACCTCATATTCAATATGCTCAGACAGTTCCCAAAGGGAATCATTCCTGCAGTAGTGGTCCTGGTCCTGGGTCACTCATTCAATTTTGCTTTCAACACTTTCGGTTCATTTCTTCAGGCCATGAGGCTTCATTATGTGGAATTCCTTGGACAGTTCTACAAGGGAAAAGGAAGAAAGATGAATCTGTTTTCAATCAAAAAAGAATATGCTCTTAATGATGCGAGGTGAATAATATGGATGTAAACATAATTGCTCTTGGTGCCGGTATTGCCATAGGGCTCTCAGCCCTGGGTTCCGCAATAGGACAGGGAATAGCAGCAGCAGCAGCAGCAGGAGCTGTTGCAGAAGATGAATCATTATATGTAAAGGAACTGACTTTTGCAGTCCTTCCTGAGACTCAGGCCATATATGGATTCATCATTGCAATGATATTGATAGCATTTGCTTTCGGTCTGATTCCTACAGGATAAAAAATGGATCACAAAAGATGAAACACGACTCCGGCAGCATCGTCAATGTAATCAAGGATATAAAGAAAGATATTGATAATGACAAAAAGAATGTCTTTGCTGAACTTGAACAGAAGGTTTTATCAGAAAAAAAAATGCTCAAAAAGGCCCTAAAAAAAGAATTCATAAGCATACTTGATGAGAACAGGTCAAGGATTAAGGAAGAGGCTGCATCTTTAGTTGACAGGAACAAATCACAAAACCAAAAAAAAATACTCGCATTCAAAGCCAAGCTTTTCTCTGATTTCCTTGAAAGTGTCAATCTTAAATTTGAGGACTACAGGAACAGGATTGAATATCCTGCATTGATAAAAAAGGTTGTATCAGATCTCAGAAAATCCTATGGGATAACCAAGATAATATGCAATGAAAAGGACATGGAGCTTTTTTCAGAAGATGCAGATGATATTGAGATTGAAAGATCTCTTGATATCTTCCTTGGTTTCATTGCAGAGAATAATAGGCTGAGGATCGATCTGTCATTCAACAGGATGCTTGAAAAAAAGAAGAATGAGCTGTCAAATATCTTTTTCATGGAGATTGAGCCTAAATGAACATAATATCATACATTGTGTATGGATTAGGAGTCTCATTTGTAATTGGAATTCCTTTTATATTGTGGGCTCTCCGGAAAGGAAGAGAATCCTATGCAAAAGCAAGGTTATCAGGTATGGCAGCCAAGCGATATTCAGAAAAACAGCTTGAGGAATTTTTTGATAAGAATATGATCCGGGTGCATCAGAATTCAAGATACTGGAAAATGCTTGAATTCTCAAAAGACAGGAGAGAATATGAAAAAAAACTTGAAATGCAGCAGGAGATGGACTTCAAGAAACTATACACACTCTCCTTTTCTGTTCTCAAACCATTTTTCTCAGTATATTACAATAAGTACAACGAACTTTATGATCTCAAGATGATCCTATATTGTGTTGACAATAAAAAAGACAAATCTGAAGCTTTCAGCCTTCTAAGGACAAAGAAGTACTCGAATCTTCTGAAGTACAATGAGGTGTCAGATATAATCAATGCATTAGCAGCTACCAATAAAAAGGGTATGCTTGATTTCAATACGTATAATAAGAATGGTCTTTTTGGACTTGAATACATGCTTGATTCATGCTATTTTTCTGAATTGAAAAAACATGCAAAGGATCAGACACTGGCAAGACTATATAGGATAATCAGGAATAATTATATCCTTAAGCATGTCATCAGGCTTAAAGAGATGGGATTCAATGATAGGCTGATAGCAGAATTATTGAACATCCGTTCCTCAAAAGAAAAGGACATCCTGAAAAAAGATGTCAATATGATCATCAAATCAATATCTGACAGAGATGAAAATTTCAGGAAGCAGATATTGACAGGAAAAGAAAAATACAAGGCTCTTGATAAACATTTCCAGAATAGGATCATCACACTAGGTAGAATAGAAGAGAAAAAAAAGCTACCATTTTCAATAATCTCACCTTTTAACATGTTCATAAGGATTTCGCGCGAGATAAGTTATTGCCGTAATATGTGGTCACTGAAATGAAAATAGCAGCATTGCTCTCATCCCCGCTGAAAGAGGCTTTTTCACTAATAGGAGTGGATTACACTTATCCTTTGGAGATGAAAGATTTCCTTTATGACCATTTGGATGAAGAAGTCTCGCTCCTTGTGCTTCCTGCAGAATTTGAACATGAATTCAAGAAGAGATATCCTGATAAAATAATTGTTGGAGTCTAAAAAATGAGTGTAATACAGAAAGTCTCCGGACCATTGATTGTTGGTGAGAACCTGGTCTCTCCTATGATGAATGAGATAGTCAAGATTGGAGACAAAGAGCTTATTGGTGAAGTGATCAGGATATTTGGTGATATTGTTATGATACAGGCATATGAACCGACCCAGGGCCTCGCACCGGGGGATAAGATTGTACAGACCGGTGAGATGTTTTTTTTGGAACTCGGACCCGGTCTTTTAAGATGTGCTTTTGATGGAATACAAAGGCCGCTCTCAGGTGAATCTGCCTATCTTAAGCATGGATTTTTTTCAAAACCGCTCGACAGGCAAAAGAAATGGGTCTTTGAACCGACAGACAAACTGAAGTTGGGTGACCATTTAAATGGAGGAGAGATAATCGGGAATGTAGATGAAACCAATTTATTTAAGCACGCGATTCTTGTACCAAACCATATCTCAGGTGAATTGATATTTCTGGAAGCCACAGGAGAATATGATATTGAGAAAGTGATTGCAAAAGTCAGGACACGGTCCGGTATCATGGATCTGAAGATGTATCAGAAATGGCCTGCAAGAGTCCCAAGGCCTGCAACTTCAAAATCAAGCCCAACAGAAATATTGTTCACCGGCCTGAGAGTCCTTGACTTTTTTTTCCCCTGTGCAAAAGGAGGAACAATATCTGTTCCCGGAGGGTTTGGAACAGGGAAGACTCAACTGATATTCCAGATGCTCAAATCTTCAGAAGCAGACTGTTTTGTCTATGTCGGATGCGGTGAACGGGGAAATGAGGTCATCACTGTCCTTGATGAGATATCAAGACTGAATATTGAAGGAGGGATACTTGATGACAAGGCGGTCTATATCATAAATACGTCAAATATGCCGGTTGCAGCAAGGACAGCAAGCATATTTTCAGGGATAACAATTGCAGAGTATTTCAGGGATCAGGGGAAAAAAGTTGTCCTGCTTGCAGATTCGACAACCAGATGGGCAGAAGCTCTCAGGGAGATATCAAACAGGATGGGTGAATATCCTGGTGAGGAGGGTTATCCAACATATATGGCAAGTGAGATCGGAAAATTCTATGAAAGGGCAGGAAATTGCATGACTCTTTCAGGAAAACAAGGTGGAATAACCGTTATAGGGACTATATCCCTTTATGGAAGTGATTATTCAGATCCTGTTATGCAGGCATCATTGAAGGTTGTGAGCGCTTTATGGGCCCTTGATCCGGGATTGGCGTATGTCAGACACTATCCTGCAATCAATCGCAGTCTAAGCTATTCTAAGTATATTGCTACAGCAAAAATCTCTTGGGAGAAGTTTGGCCAATGGCAAGAGTATTATGACAAGTTCCTTGAAATATTGGGGAAAATCCAGGAATTGGAAAAATTGACTGCAATAATGGGAAAAGACATGCTTGCACCCGCTGATCAGTTCCTGCTTGAATTCGGAAGCCTTTTTACCGAG
>JAHIYL010000267.1 GCA_018815145.1 Nanobdellota archaeon
CTTATCACTACAATCATGAAAACAATATCATCGATTGTGGAGGATTTCCTCAGCAATAATTCAGATGAATCAATAGAAAAACTGAACAAAAACATCTCTTCTAATCTCGAATTCCGTCTCATCTTCAATATTGATTTTGCAAAAGACTTCAAGTCAGCAAAAAGAGAATTCCTTAAGAATTATTTTGTGGATCTTGTTGTCATGAATCTTGGAAACATAACAAAAGTTGCGGAAAGTGCAAAGATTGCCCGAAGGCATGCGCATCGGAAGATAAATGAACTGGACATTGATGTGACAGATAAAAGAAAACAGCTTCTGAAACCGGAGTATTACATAAAGATGAATGTCCGGGAAGTGATCGATACAGCAATAGAAGACCTGAAAGACAGAGCAGATCCAGGCTATATCACATATCTTAACCATAATATCGATGAACTCAGCAGACTGATAAAAGAGAATCATGCTGATCCCCTGTCTTATGAAGAGGCTGTAGACATATTTGAAAGAGAATATCTCAAGAGAGTAATTGAAGATTCACGTTTTGACATCAAAATGACTGCAAAAATGACTGGTCTAAGCCCAAGGACTATCTACAGGAAAATACTCAAGCTGAAGATCCTGGATAATACAATGGTGATAGAATGAAAAAAGCCATCTTTTTTCCTATGGCTCTTATTGCATTGGCAATTGTTTTCGCTTCATGCACATCAAAAAACAAGATATCGCAGGATGAAGCGATAAAGATTGCTATTGATTTTGTTGAACAGCGGGTAAAATTCACGACAACCGGTGATGACGGGAGAACAATCCTTTCACAGGCGAGCAATACGATAAAGAATGCGCAATTATCTGAAGGGAATTGGTACATTGACATATATGTGGAGTCAGAAGTCGGTGAAGAAATCAAAAAGGGATCATTCACCGTCACGATAGATGCAGAAACAGGCAGGGTCCTCGACCTCAAGCAAATGCCTCTTATCCCCGGGTCAGAGGAGAAGTCTGCTGATTAAAAAGATATTCTTAAATATTATGGTATAGATAAAGGCCAGCAGGAAACTTGGGATAAAAGGTATTCCGTTCTTGACCAATATCTTCTTGATTTTTCCCTCATTCTTCAGCTTCACAAGTTCATCAATCTGCTGCTTCTCAATCCCAAGATCTTTAGGGCCGCATATTCTTTTGCCGTCAATGACAACGTCCTTGACAATCCAATCACCTTCTGTCAATAGTCCTATCGGTGTCAATTTGATCATAGCTGATTTTTCTATTGCCTTTACAAAGGCCCACATGTGCTGCATCATGAATAATGTTGCCAATAGGACATAAAAGGCAATCTTCATTTCAGAATTGATAATATAAACCGGAGTCAAAAGAATAACCACAAGAAATAGGATAATCATTGACCCTAAAGCAACCCTGATAATCCTGAACATCTTGCCTCTATATATCTTCGCTACTTCCTTGATAATCTTTTTCCAATGCACGAAAGCAAGCACAAAGACCCAAAAAAGCCCATAGAATGCTCCTGCAAAAAGAATGTTTGCATAAAATTTCAATAGCATTGCATCCCAAGAAAGGGAAAGTCCGATCAATGCCCCAAGGCCCATGATCATCTTAGAATCTCCTCCACCCCACTGCCCTGTGTAGAACATCAGATATCCTATTGCTACTGAAAATATCAGGCCAAACACTGAATTAAGGATATAGTTTTTGTCTAGAAAATATATGGATAAAATTAGATTGATACCAATGCCTGATGCGATGAGAGAAAAGTTTAACCAGTCCGCGACTTCCCTTGTGATGAGGTCCATTATCGAAGCAACGGCCAAAGCAGCAAAGCACACCAAAACTATCAGGATATCCATTATTATTCATATTGGGAAAAAGTATATAAAGTTTTTTGTATGAGGATTGATCTACTGCAAAATCAGAGTTCATTTATTTTTTCTGCCTCATTTTTGGCAGTAGGAATTTGTCAAAGGCCAAAATCAGCAGCAGACCAACAATAAAATATATCAAGAGCTTCCAATCAAAACTAGTTTGCTCATTAATTGTGATGTTGGGAGAATTCTGTTGGAATATTTGTGCATTACAGTCATTGGGACATGTTTCAGGATTCTCTGGAAAACCACAGCTCCCATCACCGCAGATGGTCTCACGAAAGTCAAGCCCCATCAGTTCAGAAACCTCAACTTCTTCTCCATCTGCAAGGATGCATACAGCGCACTCATCTAAACCATAGATCATACATATGTCAGAATCGCGGATTGTTTTAATCTCATATCCGTTTGTCATGCAATAACTAAATTCTTTTCCTACATATCCCTGCAGAAATTCCCAGGAACTGGCTGTAAAACCATCAGGAAATTCACAGACCCCCATCTGACCTTGCGGTGTTTCCAAAATTTGAAATTCATAACCCATTTCAGAACAATATACTGCAGCAGGATTTTTGAGAGCAATAGCAAATGAGACGGATAGAATAAAAGATAATATTATGATAAATATCCTCATATTGTTCAATTGAATTGGAGCAAAAATTATTGGTTTGATTTAATGACACCCCCAACAAAATATGTATTTTCTGTAAGATCACTATACCTATCACTATAAGATATCCTTTCAAAACCATTATATCCATAATCAGATCCCCAACTGTTCTTAATCATCCAGTCACCATTGATATCATCATATCCATCCAAAATAACAACATGATCCCATCTCTCAGATATAACTGTAAGAGGACCATTGCAAACAATGTTTTTTTTAACAGATTCATCACTGCTTTTGATATTACCTTGCCAACTGGTTATCTTGACATCAAAAGTGGAACATTCAGCATTACAGCCTTTGATTGACCTTAAAGGCCCTTGCTCAAAAGTAAAATAATCAACATACGGAAAACAGATCTCAGGCAAAACACCATTTTCAGAAAAATAGGTAAAGGCTTCATCAGGATAACCCCCTTTACAACCCTCTGATTTGCCATCGACGCAAGACACAAGTTCCTGCTCAGCAAGATTAATATCCCAGTCAGGCATATTTTGTTCTATATTGAATTTTGCCTCAACTGTACCTACTGCTGCAAATGCCCAGCATGATCCGCAATCCCCCTGGTTTTTTACTGGAGTCTGCCAGCCATCCTTGCTCCAAAAAAATTTCTCAGGCAGTGTGCAGCCCGGTTCACATGGATAGCTGCAAATATCATCAACAACAACCAAAGGATTACCTAAATCATCTATATGAGGTATACAAGTTCCCATAACACACTGATAATCTTCTGGACATGTTCTTAGATATGAAAAATCGCCAGATGGCTTACAGTAAAATAAAGCAGGATCATTTTCTCTTCCTTCAATAATTGAACTATCACATCTAACACCGTTTTCAGGATAATATAGACTTACTTGCTGTTCCTGAGTTGAACATACAAAATTATTACAGTTAATCGTATCAGATAGAACCCAACCCTTTTCAGCCTGATTACTCATTTTGCAACCCCTTCTCAAGTCTCCATTGTAACAATAACAAGCACTATATGAAGGAATTGTAGGGCAATCATTATCAGAACTCACAAACAGTTCTGCTAACTCGTCAACATTTTCTCCTCTCAATATACCTCCTTTGCAACAGTAAGCAAAATCAGATCCCCTTGTCCAGACCTGTGAATATGCACCATTGTCACATTTTTGCAGAGTGTAATCATCATTTACGCCTGCATCAGCTTCACAATAAATCCATGTCTCTCCAGATTTACACATTATCCTTAGGTCAACACTGTCGGCTGACTTGCTGCTGATGTCATTTTTGGTTAGTACAATATCAGAATATGCAATCTTTGAAAAAACCAGTAAGGTAATCAAAGCGAAGAAAAGAGGTTTTATAATCATGACATTATCTATCAAGAATAACTTTATAAAGTTTTTTAATATCTAATTCCATATATGATTTCTCTAAAACAGATACCAGAGCTCATCCAGGCAAGGATCAAAGGGACTGAAAAAGCTATTCCAAAGCATCTGCTGATTAACACAGACCTTGCACTGGATCCCGATAATCCCTATACA
>JAHIYL010000268.1 GCA_018815145.1 Nanobdellota archaeon
TCAAAAAACAATATTTTCTTATGCCGCCGAGCAAGATACTGCGTATTCCTAAAGAATCGCAGAGTGGCGAAGGCGGAAGGGGATTATAAGGGGCATCCCCTTATTTCATTTTTTGTTATTATTGGTTATGGCTTTACATTCAAGGGTAAAAGAAGGAATACAAAAATCTGTCAAATTGGATAAAATTGATAGAAAGATAATAAGAAAACTGTTTTCGGATGTAAGAGTATCTAATAATCAGATAGCAAGACAGGTTGGTGTGTCCAAAGAAATGGTCAATTATCGATTAAATAGACTGAAAAAAAGACAGGTTCTACAGGGATTTGTAACAATTATCAATAATCACAAGATTGGTTACATCACTAGCATAACTTACTTCAAATTGCAGAAGGTCAATCATGACAGAGAGAAAGAAGTAATTTTTAAGTTATCAGGATGTGATTTTGTTAAATGCATTGCCACTTGCACAGGCCCATGGGATATGTTTGTTGTCACAGCTTCAAAGAATATGCTCCACTTTAATCAGAACATTGTTGAGTATGAGAATATTATGGGAGAGAACCTGAAGAAGAAAAGGTCTGCAATCATTCTTGAGGAATATTTCATGCCATATGATTATATTACTGGTTCCCAAAGGAAACTTATGGCAAGAAGGCAGACCCGGGAAAAAGTATTGATTGACCGAATAGATAATCTGATACTTGAATCAATGTCAAATGATCCTTATATCTCCTTGGTAGAGCTGAGTAAAAGAATTGATCTTACTCCTGAAGCCACAAGTTATAGGATCAAATCACTCATCAAAAAAGGGGTAATTGAAGGGTTTTTTCCTCTTGTAGATATCACAATATTGGGATTTCATTGGTATACTGTCTCTCTTCACCTTCATAATATTACTGCAGTCAGAGAAAATGAACTGATAAAATATCTCATGTCTGATACAAATATTGTTGTGGTAATAAAGACAGTCGGAGAGTGGGATATTGAATTTGATGTCCATATTGAGAATAGCTTGAAGTTCAGGGAATTACTGATGGATATCCGGGAAAAATTTCCAGATATAATAAATGATTTAGAGTCAAATCTCATTTTCAATGATTATAAGTATACGCATTTTCCAAAAGGACTTTCAGCAGGATTTCCAAAAAATATATAATTCTCCAGCTAACCATATACAATTATGGCTCTTGAGATAAGAAGAAAGATCTGGCATCTTATGCAGGGAATAATCATTGTGTATCTGTTGAACCTTGATATCCCCTGGCTTTCTGAAAGATTTGCCTACCTGTTGCTGCTGATAGGTATTATTGGGCTAATCATTAGCATGATATCAAAGAAAAGCAATATTCCGATCATCCATAAGTTTCTAGAGCATTTTGGCAGAGAAAAAGAGTTGATGGAATTTCCGGGAAAAGGAGCATTCTATTATTTCATGGGAGCTTTTTTTGCAGTATTGTATTTTTCAAGGCCTATAGCAAGTGCAGCAATCCTTATACTTGCATATGGTGATTCCATAAATCATCTGATAGGAAAATATTATGGAAGGATTAAGACAAGACTTCATCCTGAAAAGCTCCTGGAAGGAACAATTGCAGGCATTGTTGCAGCAGCTATTGCAGCAGCATTCTATGTGCCATTGCTTCACGCATTCATTGCATCAGGAATTGTTTTGACCATAGAGATGATAGAGATGAAATTTTTGAAGATAGATGATAATTTCTTTATTCCATTGCTTTCAGGACTGATTTTGACGTTGTTGGGATAAGAATTATCACTTTTGTTCTTTGTCCTTTAATTTTTTATGCGAGAAGTCAGAGACCAAAACCAGGGGTTTTAACCCGTGGATACGGTCTCGACTTCAGCATCCCAAAGTTTTGGCGGTTTAGGAAGTGGCCGCAAACCCCGCCCTTTAGGGCGTGGGTAGGTCACTTCCTGCCAATAACTTTGTGATTTTTTTCTGATTCAATAAGATAGTTTTCATGAGTGGATACTTTCTGAGAACTTCTTTTTTCAAGTTCTTTTCTTGCAATCCCAGCAACAGTTCCGCCCTCATTAGCAGCTTTTTTGTTTTCAATAAATCCCTGAGCATTTTTATCTTTTGCAATCCTCCATTGATATTTCAGATGTAAGGATTGCATATTCCTTTTCACCTTTTACATTCCTTTTTTGCCATTCATTAGTAAGTTCATCTCTGACTGCAATGCCTCTTACTCTTTTTTCAATCCAGTCATCTGAATATCCTTTTGCCTTGTAAATATCTTTCATCCGCTTTTGAGCAAGTTCAGGGTTTTCAATTTCTTGTATTCTCTGGTAACCAACTTCTGCTAGCCATTGCTTAAATGGTTCAGCCTTTTTGGATGGTATGGATTGGATTATCCTAAATGCATTTTTAGTATTTACACAGTCTGTTAAGTAGGATTTACCATCAGAAGACATCAATTTCAGTTGTCCGATTTTTGCGGACAACTCAAATCCTTCCTCTATAAGCTTATTTTTAAGATCAGACCAATATTTTCTGGGTCGATTGCTTTCTGTTAAAGTTTCAACTATATCAACTACAGAAAACCACCATTCATCATTGAACCATGTTCTTCTAATATTCTTACCTTGAAAAACAACAATTGTGTTATTTGAATCCATCTTACCCTATTAAATGAATAGATATTTGATTAGATATATAAATCTCACGCAGCAATGTCCAGTGACCTGTGCTCATTTGATTAGATTTTAGAAGACAAAAATCAGCAGCTTATAAGCTTGACAAGGCCATCGGATTTTTTCAAATTCATAAACAAGAACTTTTTTAAATTTACTTGGTTTTTTCTGTTTCTATGTTTGAAGAATTCAAAAAATTGATAGCAGATTCTGATTTTGAGGATATAATTGGGATGGACGAGATCAAGGATGAGCTTAAATCGGCTCTCCTGACAGAGAGAAATGTCATTCTTGTCGGGCCTCCCGGATGCGGTAAGACAACTTTGGCAAAGAATATAGCAAGGATTCTCCCTGAGATCACAGTCAATTCATGTTCATATGGATGCGATCCAAAAGAGCCTGTGTGTCCGGAGTGCATTGCAGAAAAGTCCCATAAAAAAAAAAAGATAAAGGGAGAAGAGAGGTTTGTAAGGGTGCAGGGTTCGCCGGATCTTACTTCTGAAGATCTTATAGGAGATATTGACCCGATAAAGGCACTTAAGTTCGGGCCGATGAGCCCAAAAAGCTTCACTCCGGGGAAGGTGTTCAAAGCTAATGCAAAGATCCTTTTTTTTGATGAGATTAACAGGTGCAGTGAGAAGCTTCAGAACTCGCTTCTTCAGGTGCTTGAAGAAGGAAAAGCAACAGTCTCTTCATATGATGTTGCCATAAGCTCCAAATTCATTTTCATAGGGACCATGAATCCGGGTGATATTTCTACTGAACCTCTCTCAGATGTTTTCATGGACAGATTTGATATCATATATATGGGATATCCAAAAAGGATTGAGGATGAAAAAAAGATTGTCATCCTCAAAGGTAAGGTCTTGGCTGATTTTTCTGACAGCCTATTGACGCTCATGGTAAAATTTGTGCAGGATTTGAGATTAAATAAGGACCTGGAAAAACTGCCCAGCGTCCGGGCGACAATCGGCCTGTATGAGCGGGCGCAGGGCTTTGCAGTGCTTGCAAAAAGAAAAAGAGTGAATTTTTCAGATATTGAGAAAGCAATTTTTTCAGTTCTGCGTCATAGGATAGAACTTAAGCCTTCAGTCAAATACCTTAAAAAACCTGAGGACATCCTGAAAAAAGAATTGCAGCGATTCAAGACAGAGAATAATGTCCCTGAAAAAGAAGAGAGTGATATTCCCTGATTCTATTGAAGACACTAAACTGAAGAGAAAAAGCCAGCCAGAGTTTGAAAAGACCAAAGAAAAGCCATCAGAAGGAGATAAGCTCATGAATTCTGTGCTTATGAATGACAAGAAGATCATTGAAGAAGGTCTCATAATAAATGATGCTGTCAACCATGGTTTCAATTTTACACCTGATCTGATGTTCGAGAATCTTGTGAAAGACTATCGTTCTGCAAAAAAGCTCTATGGAAAGACACTCATCAGGAAACTTACAGGCTATGATGATGATTTTATCAGAAAAAATATAAAACTTCCTGAATTCAGGCGGGAATTAAAAGATGTTCTTGAGAAAAGGATAACTGACATGAAAAAAGATAAGATTGTCGGAAAAGAGGGTGAGATAACTGAGTCAGGTTATGAACTGGGTTCCCTTGTCCTATATACAGATGAGCTGGATTCATTGATCGCAAAAGGAATAGGTGAAAAGATACTAAAAAAAAATTCATCATATGGTGATGCATTTGATGTGAAACAATACAAAAAAGGCGACCTCTACAGGAATATTGATATGAGAAAGACCATACAGGTAGCCCTTAGAAGAGGACATAATGGACTGGCAGAAGAGGATCTGAGAGTCTCATTAAAAAAATCCAAAGGAAAGATAAATATTGTCTATGCCATTGATTCTTCCGGCAGCATGCGGGGAAAAAAGATTGAGATGGCAAAAAAAGCAGGTGTTGCCCTGATCTACAAGGCTCTGGAGAACAAGGACAATGTTGGTCTGGTATTGTTTCGTACAGATGTTGTTGAGAAGGTCCCACCGATCGATGATTTTTCTTTTCTTTTGTCAAAGATCGTTCGTGCCAGGGCGCTCAGAGAGACAAACCTGACAAAAGCAATCATTGATGCAACCGACCTGTTCATGAAGACCAATACTACAAAGCACCTGGTGCTGATAACAGATGCGATGCCTACGGTCGGAAAGACACCTGTGAAAGAGGCACTGTCTGCTGCAGTGGAGGCTGCGAATTCAGGGATAACAATATCTCTCATAGGTATAAATCTGACAGATAAGGGAAAAGAGCTTGCTCAGAAGATAGTCGAAGTTGGCAAGGGAAGGCTCTATACTGTCAAGGATGTTGAGAATATTGATGTTCTGGTGCTGGAAGATTATGAGAGTGTGATTTAATTTAAATATAGTATATGATAGATTTCTGTATCCTTGAATTGTTCGTATGTTTCAGGGTTCCAGACTTCGATGTGGTCGTCAGCCCAGAAAACAACTGCTTCTTTTATGTCTGATAATCCTGCTCTGGCAAATAGGTCATTGATTTTTCCGGCAATCTTGTATCCTTTTGTTGGTTTATATGTTAAAGGGATGCATTTTGTATCATGTTGCTTAAATTGAATACTATCCATATTTTGTGTTTCAACCCAATGTTTAAGCCATCTGTTGTCTGGTGATGTCATATTTGAATATTTACTCATAATTTCCTGCCTTGTGCCATTATCATAGATGCATAAATGTCTGTATTTTCCCATTTGTAGTGTACCAAAGCGCACAGAGATGTCGTGAGTAATGGTTTTCATATCATCTCCATATCCATTATGCATCAATATGGTAGCTGCATTTTCAAAACAATCAATTATTTCATCATCCTCTATCATCTCATAAGGAAGTGCCATATTATATCGGTTACCTTCACTTTGTTCTTTACATTGGATACTAACTCTATAAATCGGATATGCATCATCAATTCCTTTTTTTGTTGGAATTACTGGGATTGCATGCTCACTTGGTTCTGTTGACCAACCCATGCTTTTTTCATACATCTCTTTTGTCCAGAGTTCAAGAATTTCATTTTCATGGCATACCATAACATAGTCTCTTTCAAGAAAAGTGTCAGGAATTCCTAAATATGTTGAGATCATCTTTGGTCTGTTTTGTCTAAATCTGAGCTTGGTTTTTTTTGAACTAAAATCAAGTCCACATTTGCGATTGGTTTTTTGAAATACTTCACTTCTCCTCTCTGATAGCAAGATTTGTTCCTTTAATGCTGAAAATACTGGTTCATATGAAAAAACAATATATGGATATTCTTCTGTGTTGCTCGCGCCAACCATATATTCTGCCCAATCAAAGTACATATCCAATTTTTTTTCAGGAGCACCATGAATAAATTTGTCAAAAGCGCTCGGTAATTCTATGAAAAATCCTCTCTTATCTTGACTAATTCTAACATATTCTATTTTGATAGATTCTTCAAGGTTTACTTTGCACATAGTCACCTCTTTTGATCTTTTATATTTAAATATATCCTCTTTTTTCAGTAAATTTTTTATGTTTGAAGATATTGGCAATATATATGAGATACAGCAGGATATTGGGAGAGTTTGCTGCAAAAGTAAAAAAAGATACAAAACAGGAGAAAATAAAGGCTCCGTCAACTGAAAAATATTATGCATTGGATATTGACAAGATAATATCTGACAAGAAAAATTTTCTTTTGAAAAACTCAATCCCAATTATCCTGTTATTGATTTCTCTGAATATAGCAGTGTACTTTGGGTATTCAGGAGGAAATGGATTTGAATTTGGAAATTTCATAAAGCCTTTCCTGTTTTGCATTGCAGTCTCATCTTTGATATCAATAGGAGATATCATTGCAAAAAAAGTGTGGAAATTGCATTTTCATCTACATGGAAGACTGCTTCTGCTAGTCCGGATTGCACTCCTTGGTTTTGCTATGCTTGGGATATTGATTCTGGCAGTTGTTGCATTCTATTTGGTGATGGTACTAATAGGCAGTTTTATCATAATATTTTTTATCGTTTATGTGCTGATGGATACTATCAGTGATTTCAAAGGTAAAAAGGAATAAATATTTAAGATTCAAGACCAATACAATTATTATGATTTCAGTCTATATCACCACAGACACAAAAGATACAGCAAAAAAAATTGCAAGGCACCTCCTAAAAAAGCGTCTGATTGCCTGTGCAAACATATTTCCGATAGATTCTATGTATTGGTGGAACGGGAAGATTGCTGAAGATGCTGAATTTGCAGTGATATTGAAGACAAGGGCTGATAAATTCACAGAGATTGAGAAAGAAGTGAAGAAGATGCATCCATATGACAACCCATGCATTGTTGTGTGGAATATTGAGAAGGGAAGTAGGGATTATCTGGATTGGATAGGAAGAGAGACAGAGAAAAAATAAAAATAATAATTATTTCTTTTTCACAACCGTTTTCTTTTTGGTTGCTTTTTTAACTGCCTTATTTACTGGTTTCTTTTTGACAACTTTTTTTTTTTGAACAGGTTTTTTATTTATAACCTTTTTCTTGACATTGCCTGCAGCTTTTTTTGCTTTTGCTACTTCTGCCTTTATCTTCTTTTCAAGTGCTTTTTCTGATTTCTTTGCCTCCTTGATGAGGTCGGCAGCAAGGGCTTCTCCTTCCTTGACAGTAAGGGCACCTTTTTTTACAATCTCTTTTACAGCTTTTTTTATCTTATCTTTGTTGGCATATGTTATGCCTGCCAGAGCAATACCAGCTCCAAGAAGAAACATTTTTTTAATTTTGTCTTTCATATTTTCACACCTACTTTTTTAAAAATTTAGTATTTATGGTATTGATTCATTATTCTATCGTATATAAATTTTACTTTTTTTCTTTTAGGACTGATATAACAATCATGACCCCAAGAAGTATTGACAATGAGAAACCAAATAGTGAAAATAATGGGAATCCAAACAGGGTATACCTGTCAAAACTCATCATGAATGATGAAGAGATGAGCAGGGCAGTGATTATCAGGGATATGGAAACCCTGTTCGATGATTTATCCATCTCGCTTGTGAGAAGATGCATATCCTTGTGGATTTTTTCTATTGACCTGTCTGCTTTTTCAAGTCCATCCATCATCTCTTCGCTTAATTGAGGTACCCTGAATATGAAATTCTTGAATTTCAGTGAATTCTTTTTAAAGTCTGTTATCAGTCTTTTTGGTGAATATCTTTTCATGACCAATCGCTCAACAAATGGTTTTGCATGGACAACAGGATTGAATGATGGGTCCAGTTCCATCACAACTGATTCTGATGTGATGGCACATTTTGCCAGGAGTATCAGCGAGGCAGGCATATTGACCCGGTTTTTTTTTGTGATATCTAGGACATTTCTCAGTGCTTCTGAAAGGCTTATCTTTGAGAGTTCCATATTATAATATTTTGAGAAATTTTCAGAAAGATCCTGATTCAGCCGATCCCTGTTCGAATAATCTTTAACACACCCTATTTTCAGAAGTGAATCAGTGATTCCGTCAATATCCTTTTCAACAATAGCTGAAAATAGATCGACCAATTTATCCTTTAGCTCAGGATTGATATATCCGCAAATACCAAAATCAATCAGGGATACATTGTTTTTGCCGACAACAATCACATTTCCAGGATGTGGATCTGCATGGAAAAAACCATCAATAAAGATCTCTTTATAAATTGCATTAAGATAGGTTTTTGCAATTATTTTTTTATTGGAGACTGATATTTTTAAGCTGTTTGTCAGAAGAGTTCCTTCAATATATTCCATAACAAGCACACGTCTTGAAGAATGTTCAAAATATACTTTTGGGATTCTTGTCCCGTCATCCCTTGTATTCTTGAATACTCTGTCAATATTTTTTGCTTCATTAAGATAATCAAGCTCTTTTTTTGTATATTCTTCAAATTCTTTGATAATAAGAGTTGGCTTTATCAGGTTGGGATGAAAGTGCTTTTCAATAAGTCTTGCAAGAAAAAACATAATGTCAATGTCACTTTCGATCTTATTGATGATTCCCGGCCTCTGCACTTTCACTATGACTTTTTTTTTGTTCTTCAGTGTTGCTTTATGGGCCTGGCCAATAGAAGCTGCTGCTAATGGTTTTTCATCAAAATTCAGGAAGATGTTTTTTAATGGATTTTTGAGATCGTTTTCCACAATCTCTTTGACACTGTTGAATGGAAAAGGAGTGACATTGTCCTGGAGTTTCCTGAATTCATTTGTGTATCTTTCCGGAATGATATCAGGCCTCAGGGATAGAAGCTGTCCAAGTTTGATAAAGGCGCCGCCGAGCTCTTCAAAAGACCTGACTAATTTTTTTGGGAATTCGGTGTCCTTTTCAGGTTCATTCTTTTTTGAGAATTTTTTTGGCCAGATATCCTCTTTTGAATTGATTTTCTGGACATAATAGCCAAAACCGTTTTTCAGAAAGACAGAGGAGATATGCTGGAGCCTCTTTATGTCCCGCACCTCTTTTTTGAAATTGAGCATGAATGATTTTAATCCAAAGAAGTATAAAAAGTTAATGGTAATGACAAGCTATTGGCAAATTCAGCACAGTTCATCATTGTATTCCGTGATGAATTCTATCTCACCAATAATAATCGGTGTCTCATCATTTTTTTTAGTACCGATTAGCCTATAGTACCTGTATTCATCACTTCCTCTGATTGTTATTTCATTCCATAAGCCTATCCATTTGTTATCCCCAATTTTTTCAAAAGTTGATTCTCCAGGAGAATTACTTGCAAATATTTCCCAGTATCCTTTATTGTCAGATGTGTGTAAGAGGTTGATTTTAGTAAGATCTATTGGCCTTTTCATTTTTACATCAAGAATAATATCTTCTTTTTCACCATGAGCAGTAGTGAGCCTTTGTCCGTCAAAAAATGAATCAACATCACCATATAAAAGTTTTGATGATAGGGTGGCGTCACCTTCTTCAATTTTTAGTTTTGCTTCTGACGGATTGATACCATAGACTTCTAGTTCATTCAAACTCACTTTCTTACCATCATCAGTCCGTTGTGCAATTATTTTTAAGAATCTCACTTTTTTCAGGTCCACGAAATATAGATGCACCCATTGTGCTGAAGCCTCTACTTCTTCAGTGAATTCAATTATTCTAAACTGTTCTTTTGTTGGTTTGTCAAGGTCACTGCCTAATACTACCCAATGCATACTCCATAGATTAGGAGACCATGCCACAAGATGATCTATATACATTGATTTCTTTAGATCAAGCACTATCTCAAGAGGCCCATTTTCCTTTGTCTGGACGCTGATTGAGGTGATGCCATTAAAAATTTCACCTTTGAAATCAATGTTCCGTAGTTTTGTCATTGCTTTGATATTCTGTCTCAACAAATCAATTTTATTAATTTTAAAGTCCATGGTATCGTAGCAGTAGAATTCAGGTTCTGGATCACACGCATCACCAAATTCATCACCATCAGAGTCTTCTTGGAAAGGATTATAATCTTCTGGGCAATTGTCGCAACCATCATATGCTCCATCAGAATCAGAATCAATATCATCCGGATCGAAGGTATAAGGACAAGGATCGCAGATATCACCAATCTCATCACTTTCATCTGCAATTTCATTAGGGCTAAATGAATAGATTTCAAATTCGTATAGATGGACAAAATCATCTTCTCCTTCTGTTTGCTCAACAGTGACAGCAATATCTGTTGCTTTTATATCTTCAATTTGCTCATCAAGATTCAATTTGCACCATTCTTTTGATTTTTTGCAATTCCATGATTCTAGATCAGTGATTGTACCGTCAGGTCCTGTAACCTTGATGCTGTATCTGTTTGATCTAAGTGCCTTAGTTCTGAAATATCCTATACTTATTGGTTCTGGAAAACTTAATTGGAAAGAGAGAGGATTGTCGCCATCACTTTTGACGTATGTATTTTCATCATCATCAATAATTTTTTCAATTATATTTGGATAATCAGCATCATAACTGTAACTGAAGGATTCTTCTTCGGTAAGTTCTGTGTGAGTCTTGATCATCTCCGGACCTATATATACTTGATGCAAGGAAGAACCAGGATTTAGTGCACATTCATTTTTATCATCAGAAGCAAATGGTGCGATTCCAAATAAATGTATGAATTCATCCTCTTCATCAACTGCTTCAACCATGATATTAATATTCCTAAGTCTTAAATTGCTGTATATTTCTTTGGCATCAAAATAACACCAGTCGCCCTTTTCGTCACATATGTGTTCAGCCAATATGATTTCATTACCAGTATCTTGCTTTTCGCAATATTCAAATTCTGGTTCAGGATCAAATGAATAATGAATTGACAACCCCTCTGAGACTTGTTGATTATTAAATAGATCTTGAACTTCTGTTTCAGTCAAAACACGGTTGTATATTTTTACTTCATCAAGCTTTCCTAAAAATGGCCCAGGTGATAAGTATAGAGGATAATTCCAATGCACCAAACCTGCTGTATAGTCAATTTGATCTTGTAAAATCCCCTTTTTATAAAACCTTAGCTGATTTGTATCTTTATCATAAATTAATGTAATATAGGACCATTCACTTGCACTTATCCTGGAATTTATTTCCCAAGTATCCCAGGTTATGTCTACATAGATATTAGAATAGTCTTTTCCAGTGCCTATAAGTGATATATCGAATGAATCAAATATACTTATCAATGTATTTATATTGTCTTCAGCAGGATTTTCATATGGATAAACCCAAAAAGAAATTGATAAGGATTCTGTATTAGCTAATGAATCAGCAACAGATGCAGATGCGTATTCATCCTCTCCGTCAAATGATGAAGACCTATGTATTTTCCCGTTGTCAGAAATACTTGCACTAAAAAGCCTGAGGGAATTGCATTGACCTGAAAGATCATTAATAGTATAACCTTGAGTTGAATCAAAACTACTGTAGAAATTCTTGTCCATGCAATCAATGCTTCCATCACCATTCATATCCACATAGTCATTTGTTGAAATAGTCCATTTGACACCATTTGTTGAAAGCATTGCCCATTGTTTGATTTTAGTAGGATTACTCAGATCAATTGAGATATCAATATGTTCGTCTGAGCTGAATTGTGCCAGGGTTTTATAATTATTATCAAAAAGATTGTAGATTGAATTTGTATAATATTCATCAAATTCCATTGAATTATGTGTTTCATAAAGTCTTGAATGATCCGTAATATGTTCGCTGCTTACATGTATTTTTTGAGGTTCTTCACTTTCCCTTTGCATTGGATTATAGATTTCAGGACAATTGTCTATTGCATCACTTACCCTGTCAAAATCTCTGTCAGGGAATCTTAATGTAGGATCACCTATGATATTGATGCCAACCGGACCTTGTTCATATGCACGTCTATATGATTTAAAATATTCAATAATTGACTCACCAAAACTGCGAGTTCTCAGTGCTTTTAGAATCGAGTCAAAATTGCTCCAGGAGACTTTTGTGTTGCCAATTGACACTAGACCTTTGCTTCCTGGTAGGAATAGATAATTTCCACCTAAGAAATCATTATATGTAAACCTGTTTGACAGGCATGTATGCAGGAAATAGAAATTGATTTTTGGAACAATGTTTTTCATATCATCATTAGTAAATTTCTTGGATCTAGGACCAACAACAAAACTATGCTGATATGCCAAAGAATGGCAATGTAGATACATGATGCTTGGTGACCACAAATCATCTGACGATTGCAGGTCTTCTGATATCCTTTTTGCATAATCCACATTATTTGTTGTTACAGGGTCTGTTATCTGCTGCATATTGTCCGCTATCAGCAACAGTCTTTTCTTTTCTTTGTCACTTTTCACAAAGTCATCATCAAGGTATTCAATACCATACGTACTTGTATCCTTTGGAGAATTTCTGTAATCAATCACCTTTTGCAGGTAATTGATAATATCTGTAATTTCATTATCCTCGATATGTGGTTGGATCCTTCCCAAGAAAATTTCAGGAATAATATCTCCTTTGTGGCTGGTGAACTGACTTTCTTTTTCTTCAAACCATTCGCAATTACCATAATGTTTCATACAGTCAGATTTGTCAAATAGTTCGCACCTGATTGGATTGATGCATGAATCAAGTTCCCATACACAATAATCATTATTGCATGCAGCATCAGTATAATGAATCTCACATTTTTTACTGAAACATCCTTCTAAACCATAACTCCATTTTCCGTCAAGGTCCATGAAGAACAGGTCAATGGGAAATAATTCCACTCCTGATGGACTATATAGATGATGGAACCATGCAGAAGGGAGATTCCCGATGAATATTGTTCCGGCAAGAGGCAAATCGTGGCCATCATTGTAGTATTCTATCAGTGTATTCTTGATATCTTCGATACTGCAGTCGTCACATGGAAAAATATCATCAATCACATCAAATTCAGTATACTGTTCCATGTTTTCTATATACTTTTGCAGAATATCTTTGAGATCATCAAAGATACCTGCCTCAACTACGATAAGGATCCCGGATTCCTTAGGATAATTGCTCCAAGTATCAAAGGGTAATTGATTGACTACCCTGAATGACTGTCCTGTAATTAGACTATTTGATTCTTCTTCATCAAAACTCATTGAATCAAAAAAAGTCTTGTGCCTAATAGTATAGGTTGCAGTAGATAATTCATATGTTCGGTAATTGAATTCTGAATAGGATATGAACCCATCTTCATCAGTATCAATATAAGCAGGATGATTCTTCAGTTGTTTTATTATGTCAACAGAACCATGAATCCTGTCAATCAGATCAAGATATCTGTCTTTGTCTTCATCAGGTATTAAATCAGATTTTGATTCTAAAAGAAGAATCCTTTTCTCTCCTGTCTCAATCAAGCCTAAATAATTCTGGATGAATTCATCTGCTGGAGGAGGTATCCATTCAGATATCAATTCTTCTTCAGGTTCGTATTTTTCTGCTGGACTATCAGATGCAAGTTCTAATTCAGTATTCAGTTGATTCATAGATTCTTCATTAAATTCATCATATTCAACAATATTCTCAAGTTCATCAACTGATTCAATATTAGAATTATCTGGTTCAGTTGAATCTGGTTTTAATTTGTTGGTTATAAATGTAGTCAAGAGAGCAAACAGAAACAAAGTGAAAAGAATGATTATTATTGTTTTTTTCCCATCCATTAATGATATTATTTCTTGAGATTATTTAAAGGTTGCTCAATATAATTGCTATACAGGTTCAGGAATTGACTTTTTATACAGTTAATTATAATAATTCAGGCTGGTAGAATGGTGTTGGATGCCTGTTCCTCCGGATGTTCAACAACATAGCATCTTGCGCATGCTCCATCTGGATCTGGTGTTCCGTCTGCTTTGTACTTAGGGATATTGTCGACAAAGCAGCCGATGTACGGGTTTTCAGGATTGTTCCTATAGGTCTCAGCGTCTTCAGTTGCATAGGATGAATCAATATCTATTGGAAAAGTATAGAATATATTGTTATTCAATATATCATTCCTGCATTTATCCTGAAGAGGTGTATACGGATAATCTGTAGAATGCTTATTGCAGTAGTAATAGACCTTTACCTTATCTGAATTTGCACAGGCCGGATTTGCCTCAGTATCCTGTGACAGGAGGCATTCATCTTTTCTGTCCGGATTGCTGCGAATTTGGTCATTGAGCGGAACATACCAGTTGCAGTTGAAGTTATAATCTCCCTCGTCAGGATTTTCTCCTTTGTACAGATCATCATAACCGATTATCCGCAGCAATGGTTTTGTGTCAGTGCACCAGCTGCAATAACCATCCATAATCACGCCTTCAACAGAATATTTACATTCATGTACATATAGTCGCCATGGATTTTCTGACCGTTCAATCTCATGCAGCAATTCTGTGTTTTCTTCTTCACATCTGAATTCTATTGGCTTGCATGTATAATCCTTATCTCTGTTTCTGCTGCAGCCGTCATCAAAGCATTTTGAGCATAATCCAAGATGATCAGGTGCCTCCTCAAGGTAGCATGGCATTTTTTCCTCAGATCCTTCCTCACCAAATTCCTGATATACTTTTGTTGTTAAGCCATATTCAGTGCAGTCAGAATCCGGTTTTTTGCACTCAAATCCACTGCCGCAATTTTCCACGAATATGCAGGTTCCGCATATGGTTCCCTCAACTTCGGAATATATGAGTCCCGGCTTGAATTCAACATGATTCTCTGCAGCATATGACCTGCACAATTTTTCTAATTGAACTCCAAAATCCTTTGTCAGGTCTGAATTTGATATCATATATTTTTTGACAGCGACCTGTCTTCCGTAGGGATCAGAATTGACAAATCCGTTTGGAAAATCCCTGGGACAGAAATCATCAAAATCACTCTGACCTGTATATTCGATAATCGGATCCAGACACATACCGCAGAATCCCAGGTATGTGTCATAGCATTGCTTTCTGCTGTAATGATAGAATAGTGTTCCTGACTTGTCATAATCATATACGAGGTGTCTTTCGCCCGAGCATTCAGACTTCACATAGCAATAGTCATTATATGGCTCATCTTTGCATGGGCTTACAGAAGTTCCGGTATCTCCTTCTGCCAATGTAGGTACTGGTGAAGGAGGAGTGCCAAATCCTTCCGGTGTAATTCCAGGAGTAGGTCCCGGGGTTCCCTGAGAGCCGGGATTAACAATAATTACTGTTGCACCTGCAGGTGGTGTAAAAGGAATATCTGGAAATGCAGGTTCCTCACTTGCAGCACCACCGCAGCCAACTACAAGAAATGTAAGAACAACCAGAACAACAATCAATCCTAAGAATCTTCTATCCATTCCAGAACTGATTATTTTTCACTATTTAAAACTTTTCTAATCTTCAAGCTCATCTTTTAGAAGTATCTCGATCATCTTTGAGAATGCAGGTCTTGTTATGAGGACTCCGTTGGTAACTCCTATTATTGTTGTGATTGCAAAACCTCTTAGTAGCCCGGCACCTGCAAAGACCAGCGGAGTCATTGATGCGATTGTTGCAACATATGCTGCAATGACTATGAAAAAAGCCTTTTTTATCTTCATCTTAAGATTTGAATAGACTTCCTTTTCTTTTCTTAGGGTCTCATCAGTTATCACTATCTGATCATCAACCCCTGTTCCGATGGCAACAATTATTCCTGCAATGCCTGCAATGTCAATGTTCTGTCCCAGCAGTGCAGAGACTCCGAGAATAAGAAGGATCTCTGATGTAATTATTGTGATTATTGGTACAGCAATTTTAATTTTTCTATATCTTAAATAGACAACCAATGTTACCCCAAGCATAGCAAGCAGTCCGATTAGGACTGCATTTGAAAGGAATTCTTTTCCAAGTGAAGGAGATATTGCATCAGTCTTTATTATATTCAATTTTACAGGAAGGCTGCCTGTGATAAGGATTGTCTGAAGCCTTTTCATGTTTTTCAGTGCATCATTTCTGGCATCAATTTCATTTCCTCCGAATCCGGAACCTGAGATTGATATGTCAGTTGATGCCTGGCCTTTAAGGTCTGAACCAATCCTTAGGGTGTCAACAAGGGCATCATCCAGATAAAGTTCCAAATCCTGTGAAAGGTATTCCTGTCCATTGGGTTCATATATCACGTCAAGCTTGCCTGTGAGAGAAGCCTGCCGTTCAGCAGCCGGAGTGCTGAGGCTTATTGAGAATCTGAATCTGCAGGATGTACCTTCAGGATATGCATTGCATCCGTATTGCGGGTCAATACCTGAACACTGCGCGCTCCTGCAAACATATGTTATGTCTTGTCCTCCAAGGAACACTGTCTCATTGGCTATCTTTGCCTCAAACTTTCCCTGTTTTGCCAGAAGGTCAGACACTTCTTCTTCATTTGCTCCGGCAATCTCAGCAACAATGAACTGGTTGCCTGAAAGATCTCCTGAACTTCTGATGACGAGATCAGAGAGTCCGTATACATTAAGCCTCTGTTTCATATTTTCGATTACTGTTTCCATATCCTGCGCTGAAATTTTTTCAGCAGGCTGCAGGACTACTCTTGTCCCACCCTGAAGATCAAGGCCAAGCTTGATATTTGTTGTAGGTGCATTATAAACTCTTATCCCAAAATCCTCAACACCAATTATCTCTTCTGCTGTCTTTTTTTCGGTCCTGTATTTTGTCTTATTCACTGTCTGGTTCAGGTCCTCATCAAATTCTTCATAGGTTGTCTTGACAGTCTCAGTCTCATTCAGTTCTATTGTCCGGGTGATAGGCTTCACAGTGAAAGCATATGAATTCTTGTGTGAAAAAAAGAAGCTTTTCTGGATTTCTGTGTCTATGAATACATTCTGGTCTGGTTCCAGCGCATCGATGACTTCATAATATTGTTGTTCAGATTCAATAGGGATATCATTTATAGTGACAATCCTTTCCCTTGACATAGGCGGGGTCCTGGGTGAAGCGCTTCGTATACCACCTTCTGTGTATGCAGAACTGTTTGTAAGGACATTCCTTATTGTGACTCCTTCATTCCAGGGATTTGGATTGATTGCCATCAACATAAGGACAAAGAAAATAAGATATACGATAATCTTTCCGCTTTTCAGCATGTCTTTCAGGTAGCTCATTTGTATCCCTTTTTATTTAGGTCATATCTAAGTATTGAGACATTGCCAATCCAGGTTGTGAAGAGATCCACTATAAGACCGATCACAAGTATCAGCATGATCTGTTTCAAGACTGCATTGTTGGTGAGAAGGAATGCAATGAACATTGCAGTTATTCCTGCAGCGCTCATGGTGAGGCCTGTCTTCATTGCTTCAAAAAGTCCTTCATTGACAGTCTTTTTCTTCTCTTTGATCATCTTGGTCGAGATTAGTATAGATGTATCAATGGAATATGAGATGAGCATCAGAAATGATGCAATGCCGCCGCTGGTAAGCCTGACACCAAGAGCAGTGATTATCCCAAGGGTGATGAACAGGTCAAGAAAAGCAGATATAAGTGCTGCACCGGTTGCAAACAAATCTCTAAAATAATATAAAAATACAAGCCCCATTGCAAAGAATGATACAAGCAGCACGAGGAACATCTCCCTGAAAAAACTTTTTCCAAGTGTGCTTCCCATCTTTTCAACAGAAATATCATTCTTGGAGAGCCCACCCAATTTTTGTTGCATTATCTCCCTGATCAATGGTTCATCTTCAGGAGTTGAGTCCTCAATTATTATTCCCTGGGATGTGCCGGATATCTGGAGTGACCTGACATTTATTGAACTCTGTTTAAATTGGTTAGATAATTCTCTTTGGAGTTCATCAGCATCAACAGGTTGTTCTGTATTTATAGTAATTGATATTCCTTCAGAAAGTGTAACATCACGTTTGATAAAATCACCGGTCGTTGCATAATTGAACAAAAGGCTTGCTACTGAGAAGATGGTCAGAAAAACCAGGGTGATTGACAATATCTTGAAATTTTTCAGATAGGATTCAGTGATCTTTGAAAAAAATGATTTGTCTTTTTTTTGGTGTCAGGAGAAGAAGCGTCCTTGTTCCTTTTTTTGGCAACTTTTCCCTTCTTTTTGTCTTTCTTGCCCATTATCCAAGATTGGAAAATTGTTTTATTAATAAAGTTTTTGCCGGAAAAAAATCTATCAGTATCTCCGCATCTAAATAATTTCTGACAAGTAGTATCTTCAAAACCGAAAAA
>JAHIYL010000269.1 GCA_018815145.1 Nanobdellota archaeon
ATCTCAATAAGCTAATTTTTTAGAAAAGCAAGACAAACTGGGAATGCAATTTCTTATGAGAAATTTCTATCAAACGCATTGTTGACTCAATTTAGGGATAGGCTCATTATCAATAGATATTGCCCTGCAAAAGATGCAGAAGTTTGTTTCTCTGAAACTGAAGGTAATCGCTGCTGTGTGGATTATGTAGTTGACTGTCCATCAGACCCTGATCTCTACGAAGCAGTAGATTCTCTGGCAGATTGTCTTGATAACTATGATACATTCTGCAAGATCAGCTCTGATTCATCTGATAATTTTGAAGGAAAAGAGTCATATGGCTGTATACATGTACCTTCATGTGTGACAAATGTCAATCCAAATTTTGACCACGATTGCTTTGATGTTGTGGATAGAGCAGAATGTGAGTATCTGGAAGAAGTATATGGTGAAGATATATTCAAATACTGCTATAATCCTATAAAACAGCCTGGTTGCTGCCTCAAAAAAGGAGCATTAGGCGATTGCCCAGAAGATCGCTACTGTAGAGGTGAAGGAAAAGAATATGATGTGAGGTCATGCAATGAAGATGTTCAGTTTGTATGTTATTTGGATGATGAGATAAGATGCTGTCCGCAGGCTGCAAATTGCGACCGTGATGAAGAAGAAGAGGGGTATTCATGTTTTTCAACTGATGGACAGAAGAATTGCCAGACAATAATTCAGGTTGTATCAGGATTATCACCAGAAGATCAATCAAGTCTGGATGAAGATTTAACTAAGCTTTGCTTCATTGGAGATGATGTCATATTTGATTATCGATGCTGTTACAAACCTGAAATAGTGCAGGAGTGCCCTGCTGGAGATCACATTTGCAGACTTGAAAGTGATTTTACTGCCTGTGATCAAAGCAGTGAATTGTTCTGCAGAGATGGAAAAGATAATAAGTGCTGTTCAAAAGAAGAGAATTGTGATCCTGAAGGTGGTAGCGGACTATATTGTTTCAATTCAGAATCCAAGGAAAAATGTCAATCAGACCTAAGACAAATTACCGGTAAGAATGTTAATCTTAGAAGTGGGTTTTATGGAAAATTCTGCTATTCAACAAATTTTGATGGTCAGGTTTGCTGCCTTACCCCAAGTGCAATCGATGAATGCCTAGTAGGATATGCTTGTTGGGGAGAAGGGAATAATGTATAACCTAACACCTGCAATCCAGACACTGAATTTTTTTGTACATTGAATGGAGTGCCAAAGTGCTGCTATAATGAACCTGTTGACGAAAGATATGGATGTAACCTATGCGATGGAAGTGATGGAAATGATCATGGATGTTGTCCCAGTTGCACAGGATATCAATTCCAACACACCTGTAAAACAGATCAAACAGCACTTGATGATTGCAGATATGAACCCCATCACTATGTATGTGTTGGCAACGAAAATGTACCTCATTGCTGTAATCTGGATGGTCGGGTTGATATCATCGATTGTGGACCTGAAAGGTATGGCTGCGAAGCATTAACCGATCCTGATACTCAAACCAATGTAGATAAATATCAAGAATGCCTCAAAAACAATGAAAAAGAAATGTGTTTCACACAGGCAGATTCAGATGATCGTGTTCCTCACTGTTGTGATAAACTTGACACAGCAGCATCAATAGACAACATAGTAGTTACATAAATTTAAAGAAAATCTGCTTTATTTCTTGTCCAGATTCATGAAACTGGCCACCCTATGCCTGCATGGCGCATTATCCTGGCTGCAATCATTGATACAGCATCCGGGATGCACAAATGAACCATGGTGTTTGCATAGATATAATATATCAGAATCAATATCAAAACTTGTTGAGCAAATCTTACAGTTCATTTTTAATTCTAATTGCTTTGGTTGTAAATTAGTTGGTTTGCTTCAGTTTATATACTTTTATACTCTTTTTTTAGTAGTGAGTCTGAAATATGTAAAATCCATTTTTCATAAACCAAATGATTTATATATAACATTAGATTTTACTTTTGAAATACACTTTTGAAAATAAACAAAAATGAAGGATAATAAAGTCAAAGCATCTAGCTCAGCAACAATTATCCTAGTTTTAGTTCTCATTGTGATTCTACTGATTTGATCTGACCCTACTCCATTATTCTAAACGGGTAGGGTATTATGAATTACTTCTGAGACCAATATTCAAAAACAAAAAAACAGAAAAATACATATGACAATGGTGAGATGATTGAAAAAAGTCAAAATATTCGACACAACACTTCGTGATGGGGAACAGAGTCCGGGGATAAATCTCAATATCAATGAGAAAGTAATGATTGCAAGGCAGCTGGAGAGCCTGGGTGTCGACATCATTGAGGCAGGGTTTCCAATCTCATCAAAAGGATCATATGAAGCTGTGCAGGAGATATCAAAAGTTGTGAAGGGAACCATAATATGCGCACTTGCAAGGACAGTTAAAAAAGATATCGAAGCTGCAGCTGAGGCACTGCATTCTGCTGAAAAAAAAAGGATACATGTGTTTGTGGCAACATCCCAGATACACATGGACCATAAGCTCAGGAAGAACAAGGAAGAGATCATAAGTATGGTCGCTGATAATGTGATGTATGCTAAATCTTTTTGTGAAGATATCGAATTCTCTCCTGAGGATGCATCAAGGACAGATATGGACTTCATGTGCAAGGTCATTGAGACTGCAGTGGATGCCGGTGCAACAACAATCAATATTCCTGATACGGTCGGATATGCACAGCCTGAAGAATATGGTGCCAGGATAAGGTATGTATTGGAACATGTACCAAATATCAAAGGTATAGATATCAGCACTCACTGCCATGATGATCTTGGACTTTCTGTTGCTAATTCCCTGGCTGCTGTGAAAGCAGGAGCAAACCAGATAGAAGCTACAATCAATGGGCTTGGTGAGAGGGCGGGAAATACTGCTCTTGAAGAGGTTGTGATGGCACTGAAGACAAGAAAAGACTACTATGATGCATATACAGAGATTAATACTAAAGAGCTATTCAGGACAAGCCGGCTTGTATCGCAATTGACAGGAATGCATGTCCAGAGAAATAAGGCAATAATTGGTCAGAATGCATTCTCACATCAGTCAGGTATACACCAGCACGGAGTCATTCAGCATAAGAAGACATATGAGATCATGTCACCTGAAGACATAGGCTGGGTAGGCGAAAACATATTTATCGGCAAATTATCCGGGAAAAACGCTGTCAAAAAAATATTGGAGGAGAACAAGATAATCCTGTCTGAAGATCAGCTTAAAGAGGTCTCTCTGAAAATAAAAGAATTATCAGACAAAGAGAAGGATATTGAGAAAGATGATGTCATCGCTCTTGCTATAGATGAATTGAATTCTCTTGGAAAAGAAGAGGATATGATAAAGTTGGATGAGCTGACAGTCCTGACCGGAAACAGGATCACTCCAAGTTCAACTGTTGTCCTTGAAATAAATGGCAAAAAAAAGACAGGCTCTGCGCAGGGAGTCGGACCTGTTGATGCTGCCTCAAAAGCGATCAAGGAAGTTGTTGGTCCTTTCATTAATCTCAAGGAGTATAGGCTTAGGGCAATCACAGGCGGGACTGATGCACTATGCAATGTAGCTATCAAATTTGAGGATGACAAGAGTAATATCTTTGCATCTGAAGCAGTGGATGAGGATGTGATAATGGCTTCAGTAAAAGCTATCATCAAAGGAGCAAACAAAGCAATGATCTATCAAAAAAAATTTGCTGACAACAATAGAGTTAAGGATTGAGAGGGATAGCATGGCAGAAAAAAATTTATTTCAGAAAGTGTGGGAAAAACACACGGTCACAGAGCTTCCGACAGGACAGACTCAGCTTTTTATCGGGCTTCACTTGATTCACGAAGTGACAAGTCCGCAGGCATTTGATATGCTGAGAGAACGGGGAATAAAAGTCATGCATCCTGAAAGGACTTTCGCAACAATAGACCACATAATTCCTACCAAGGATCAGGAAAGACCATACAATGACAGCATGGCAGAAGCGATGGCTGCTGCAATTGATAATAACACAAAAGAGTTTGGGATTAAATTCTTTGATCCGAAAAGCAAAAAACAGGGTGTCGTCCATATAGTCGGGCCTGAACTGGGACTGACTCAGCCAGGGATGACAATCTGCTGCGGAGACTCACATACAGCAACGCATGGCGCTTTTGGCAGCATTGCTTTCGGCATAGGTACGACTCAGGTCAGGGATGTTCTTGCAACACAATGCCTGGCCATGACAAAGCTTAAAGTAAGACAGATTAAAGTGAAAGGCAGACTGCAAAAGGGAGTCTATGCAAAGGATCTGATACTGCACATAATCAGGAAGCTTGGTGTCAATGGCGGACTTGGCTATGCCTATGAATTTACAGGGGAGACAATTGACAGAATGACAATGGAAGAAAGGATGACTGTCTGCAACATGGCAATCGAGGGTGGGGCACGGTGTGGTTATATGAATCCTGACCAGACCACTTTTGATTATCTAAAAGGCAGAGAATATGCTCCAAAAGACATGGCATTCGCAAAGGCAATTGAATATTGGAAAAGTGTGGCATCAGATAAAGACGCAGAATTTGATGATGTTGTGGAAATTGATGTAAATGAAATTGAGCCTACAGTCACATGGGGAATCAATCCAAGCCAGGCAATAGGCATATCTGAAAATGTGCCTGCAGCGGATGAAATTTCTGATGAGGAAAAAAAATCATTTGAAAGGGCATACGAATATATGGGAATTGCACCGGGAGAGCCGATCAGCGGCACAAAGATTGATGTCGTCTTTATTGGTTCCTGCACTAATGGAAGGATAACAGATTTCAGAGAAGCCTCAAAAATAATCAAGGGAAAAAAAGTTGCTTCAGAAATTAGAGCAATTGCTGTCCCCGGAAGCCATGAAGTCGCAGAAATGGCTGAAGAAGAGGGGATTGATAAGATATTTACAGATGCCGGATTTGAATGGAGACTGCCTGGCTGTTCCATGTGCCTTGCCATGAATCCTGACAAGCTGGTTGGGCAGGAACGCTCTGCATCAACCTCAAACAGGAATTTTATCGGAAGACAGGGAAGCCCAACAGGAAGGACTGTTCTGATGAGTCCTGCTATGGCAGCATATGCTGCGCTCAAAGGCAAGATTGCTGATGTCAGAGAGGTGCTATAAGATGACAGCTACAAAAGACGCAAAAATACTAAAAGTTACCGGGACAGCAGTACCTGTCAGGGGAAATGATATTGACACAGATCTAATTATCCCAGCGAGATACCTTAAGGAGATAACCTTTGAGAAGATGGGTGAGTATGCTTTCTTTGATGAACGATTTGATGCAGACAAAAATCCAAAAGACCATCCCTTTAATGATGAAAAATATTCAGGAGCATCAATCCTTATAGTAAATAAGAATTTTGGCTGTGGCAGTTCCAGAGAACATGCTCCGCAGGCTTTGATGAGATATGGTATTAGTGCGATAATCGGAGAGAGCTTTGCAGAGATATTTGCAGGCAACTGCACAATGCTTGGTATTCCTTTACTTACAGCTTCTGAAAGCCAGATCAAAAAGATGATGGTTTTTGCTGAAAATAATCCTGAAGATAATGTTGAGATTGATGTAAGAGAAAAATCAGTACAATATGATGGAAATTCAGTTCAACTAGATATGGATCCATCCATGCAGAAAGCACTTGTTGAAGGGACTTGGGATTCAGTATCTCTGATGCTGTCAAATGAAAGGCAAATTAACGAAGTTACAGAAAATCTACCATATCTAAATAATTTTGAATCTAAAAATAGCAAAACAATCAGAGGTAATGAAATGAATAAAAATAAAACATACAAGATTGCTGTCCTTCCGGGAGATGGTATTGGCCCGGAAGTGATGAAGGAAGCAATAAAGGTCCTCAATAAGATCTCAGAAAAGCATAACATTGATTTTGAATACAATTATGCTGATGTAGGCGGAATTGCATATGACAGGCATGGTACATCACTCCCGGATAAGACAATTCAGATATGTGAAAGCTCTGATGCAATACTTTTTGGGTCAGTCGGCGGACCCAAGTGGGATGATCTGCCACCTGATGAAAAAATCGAAAGAGTGGCTCTGTTAGGACTCAGGAAACATTTTGAATTTTTTGCAAACCTGAGGCCTGCAATATGCTTCAGGCCTCTTGCAGACTCATCTCCATTGAAAAAAGAGATCGTGGGGGATGGATTTGATTTCCTTGTTGTAAGAGAGCTTACCGGAGGAATATATTTTGGAGAAAAAAAGATTGAGGATGATTATGCATATGATGTGATGAAATACCAAAGACACGAAGTGGAAAGGATTGCAAAGGTTGCCTTCGAAGCTGCAATGAAACGGCACAAAAAAGTCACTTGTGTCGATAAGTCAAATGTGCTTAGCTCAAGTGTCTTCTTCAGGAAGCATGTGAAAGAAACTGCAAAAAATTATCCGGAAGTTGAACTTGATTTCCTGTATATAGATAATGCTACTATGCAGGTTATTAAGAGGCCAACTGATTTTGATGTGATTGTGACAACTAACATGTTCGGAGACATACTGAGTGATGAGGCAGGGATGATTGCAGGAAGTCTTGGGATGCTTGCATCAGCTTCCTTGAATGAAAAAGGTTTTGGAATGTATGAGCCTGCAGGAGGTACTGCTCCGGATATTGCAGGAAAGGGTATTGCGAATCCAGTTGCTCAGATATTGTGCACTGCAATGATGCTGAAGCATTCTTTTGGAATGGAACAGGCTGCTCTTGATATTGAGGATGCTGTGAAAAGGGCTCTGGACAAAGGTTACAGGACTGCTGATATATTCAATGGTACTGGTAATAAGATCGGAACTGCAGATATGGGTGATATCATCTGCAATGAAATTGGAGGTGCATAGAAATGGAAATGAAAAAGAAAGATTTAGACTGGAAAAACCTAGGATTCAATTTTTTTGATACAAATTCACATGTGGAAGTGGAGTATAAGGATGGCCGGTGGGGAGAGATAAAGGTTAAGAAAGATCCTTATCTTCCGATGCATGTGGCTGCCAACTGCTTTAATTATGGTCAGGCGTGCTTTGAAGGGATCAAGGCCTTCACTACAAAGGATGGTGATACAGTCATATTCAGGCCTGAAGAGAATGCAAAGAGAATAAGAAAGTCAGCAGAGAGGCTTGATATGAAAGCTCCTCCTGTTGAAACTTTTGTCGAAGCAGTGAAGCTTGCTGTGAAAGAAAACCTGGACTATGTTCCGCCGTATGGTTATGGTGCGAGCCTATATATCAGGCCGGTTCTTCTTGGCACAGAACCTCAGATACTGCTCACAGCATCAAAGACATTCAAGTTCTTTGTTTTTGTGATACCTGTAGGACCTCTTTATTCCAAGGGATTTTTGCCGGTCAGGACTGTTGTTGTCGAGGATTATGACAGGGCAGCTCCTCAGGGTACAGGTATGACAAAGATGTCCGGAAACTATGCTGCCGGCATGAAACCGGACAGGTTAATACATGAGCAGGGTTATTCGATCGGACTTTTCCTGGACCCTAAAGAGAAAAAATACATCGATGAATTCGGGACATCAAATTTCATCGGAATTACAAAAGACAGTACATATATGACACCCAAGTCACCATCAATCTTACCAAGCATAACTAACAACAGCCTGAAGAAACTTGCAGGGGACATGGGTATGACTGTTGCAGAAGAAAAGATTCCCATCAATGACATTGACCGGTTCGCTGAGGTAGGTGCCTGCGGCACAGCAGCTGTAATAACACCTGTGTATTCTGTTACATACAAAGGCAAGGAACACATATTTGGTGACAAGGATGCTGCAGGTCCGACTCTGACAAAATTATATAAGGAATTCCAGGGAATACAGTATGGTGAAATAGACGACAGGCACAACTGGATGACAAAGGTTGATTAAAATGAAGGGAAATGAAGTATTGGTGAAGACACTTATCAAAAAAGATGTAGACAAGATATTTGGGATAACAGGAGGCGCTGTCATTCCATTATATGATTCGTTATACAGGCACAAAGACAAGATAACAACTTTCATGTGCAGGCATGAGCAGGGTGCAGCACATATGGCATCAGGATATGCAAGGGTGACCGGAAAACCCGGAGTTGTTGTTGCAACATCAGGACCCGGCGGAACAAATATTGTCACAGGCATAATGGATGCATATATGGATTCAACACCTATGATTGCCATGGGCGGCCAGGTCCCTGTAAGGATGATAGGAGGGGATTCATTCCAGGAAACAGACATGATGGGAATAACAATGCCGATAACAAAGCATAATTTTCAGATAAGGAATCCTGAAAAATTATCTGAGACAATACTGAAAGCATTCAAGATAGCGACAGAAGGAAGGCCGGGCCCGGTCTATATTGATCTTCCCAAGGATGTCCAGACTCAGGATGTCAGATCTGAAATACCTGATAGTGTATCAATTCCATCTTATAAGCCGATATCGTCGCCAAACCCGCTTCCCATAAAAAAGGCAGTGGAACTGATCTCAGGATCAGAGAGACCGATGATCATTGCCGGAGGAGGATGCATTATTGCTGATGCCCAGAAAGAGCTGTTTGATTTTGTTGAGGCAAGTTCAATCCCCATATCAACAACAACCATGGGCAAAGGAATTTTCCCAGAGAGGCATGATCTTTCCCTGGGTGTAATAGGCATGCATGGGGAAGAATTTGCAAATTATGCTGCCATAAATACTGACTGTCTGATATCAATCGGTTGCAGGTTTTCAGACAGGATCACCGGAAGCCTCAAGACTTTTTGTGTAAATGCAAAGATCATCCATGCAGATATAGATCCAAGTGAGATAGGCAAGAATGTCAAGGTTGATGTTCCTATAGTCGGAGATGCAAAAGAGATACTCAAGATGCTCATGAAAGAATATTCTGTATCTCATCATAAAAAAAAGGACATTTCAGCCTGGGTGAAGAAACTGCAGGAACTCAAGAAAGCAACTCTTGAATGTGAAGAAAAAGAGATGGAAGGGATGACACAGGCAAATATGCTCAATATTTTTGATGAATTCAAGAATGAGGATGACATTGTTGTGACTGGTGTCGGCCAGCACCAGATGTTCGGGATGCACTATCTGACCTTTTCAAAACCAAAGAAATGGCTTACATCCGGAGGAGCAGGAACAATGGGGTATGGTCTTCCTGCAGCACTTGGAGCTAAGATTGGGGCACCCCAATTTGAGGTATATGACATTGACGGAGACGGCAGCTTCCAGATGACTGTCCAGGAGCTTTCCACTGCCAAGCAATACGGAATCAAGGTCATTGTGATAATAATGAATAATGGCCATCTTGGGATGGTGCGGCAATGGCTGGAGATATTCCAGGATAGCAGGTATTCAAATGTTGTTTTTGGTGACAGTAATCCTGATTTTGTGGCACTTGCAAAAGCATATAAGCTGGATGGTATCAAGGTGACAAAGGAATCTGAATTTGTTGAGGCACTGAAGCTTGCCAAAAAGAGCAAAGAGACTTTCATCATTGATGTGCATGTGAAGAAAGATGAAAATATACTGCCTATGGTTCCGCCTGGAAGAGGTCTGCACCAGAGCATCTGCGGCCGCCATATATTCACAAAAAAATGGGAGGATGTAAAAAATGTACAGTGACAGAATAGCTGAGCTTAATCCGCACCCTCATACGATCGCCCTGCTTGTAAATGACGAGCCGGGCGTATTTTCAAGGGTATCAAATCTTTTCATGAAAAGGAACTTCAATATCAATACAATCACTGTCGGAAGCAGTGTACGGCAGGGTATATCAAAGATAACCATAACCTTTTTTGGTGATGACAGGGTCTATGAGCAGCTGGTGAAGCAGCTGAGCAAGCTCATTGATGTTGTCAAGACAATCGATCTTCCTGAACAGGAATCAGTCATCAGAGACCTGGCTCTCCTTAAGGTCAGGACAAAAAAAGTCGAGGACCAGAATCAGCTCATGAACTACTGCAAGGCTTACAGGGCAAGGATAGTGGATGTATCATCAAAAGAGATGATAGTTGAGATTGCGGGAAAACCTAAGAAAGTCGATACTTTCATCGATCTGGTCAAACCATTTGGCATATCAGACATATCAAGGACAGGGATAACTGCAATCCTTAGGTCTCAGAACGGAAATGGCAGGAATTAGATGGAACCTAAAGACCCAATCATAGTATTCAAGGATATCTCAGTGCACAATAATGAGATAAGGATTATTAGGAACATCAGTTGGCTCATTGAGAAAGGAGAGCATTGGGCTCTATTGGGTCCGAATGGCAGCGGCAAGACTACCCTCTTGAAAGTCATGTCAGGATATCTTTGGCCAACCAAGGGTTCTGTGAGCATCCTTGGCAAAGAACTTAGCAAGACAGATATAAGGGAGCTTCGGAAACAGATTGGATGGGTCACTTCATATCTCCTTGAAAAGATACCCAAGACAGAAAAGATACTAGATGTCGTCATCTCCGGAAAGTATGCAAGTTTTGGTGTCTACAAAAAGATTACTGATATGGACAGGGAGAAAGCTCTTTGGATACTTAGATTCCTTGAAGTTGATTATATAATTGACAGAAAACTTCGAGTGCTGTCGCAGGGTGAGTTGCAGAAGGTTCTCATTGCCAGAGCTCTGATGCCAGACCCGATTGTCATGATACTTGACGAGCCATGCATCGGGCTTGATATTATGGCAAGAAAAAACCTATTGGAGTCTGTATCCAGGATATGTCAGGAGAACAGGACAACAGTTGTCTATGTCACCCACCATCTGGAGGAGATTGTACCAGAGATAAGAAATGTGATGATGATAAAAGAAGGAAAAGAATTTTTAAAAAGCGATAGAGAAACTGTGCTTAAGAAAGAAAATATTGAAATGATGTTTAGATAGAAAATTATAATAATGCTTGAGATGTGTTGAATAAAAGGTGATAAAATGAAAGAAATAAAAGACAAGAACCAAAAGACAGTCGCTGAATTGTATCAGGATGAAGATGTTGTAACTGACCTTAGTGGCATGACACTGGCAGTGATCGGCTATGCTTCGCAGGGAAGAGGGCAGAGCCTGTGCTACAGGGACAGTGGAGTGAAGACAATCATTGGTCTAAGAAAAGATGGCAAATCCTGGGCAAAAGCAAAAGATGACGGATGGAAAGAAGGAGAATCACTTTTTGAGATTGAAGATGCTGTAAGGAAGGCAGATATTATTGAGCTGTTGATAGCAGATACTGCTCAACCTGAAGTATTCAAAAATAATATTGAGCCTAATCTGAGAGAGGGCCAGATGATGGTGTTCTCACATGGTTTCAATATACATTTCAAAGGAGTTGTACCGCCTGCAAATATTGATATTGCGATGATTGCTCCTAAGGGCCCCGGATTTACAGTCCGGGCTGAGTATGAAAAAGGTTTTGGAGTCCCGGCTCTGCTTGCAGTCGAGCAGGATTACACCGGGGAAGCATGGGACAAGATTTTTGCAATGGCAAAAGCCGTGGGTGCAACAAGACCCGGAGTCATAAAGACCACTTTCAAGGATGAAGTTGAGTCAGACCTTTTCGGTGAGCAGGTAGATCTTTGCGGCGGTGTGGTTGAGATGGTAAAGCATGCATTTGAGACACTTGTGGAAGCAGGCTACAATCCAATTCTTGCATACTGGGAAGTCCATCATGAACTGCACGGCCTGATAGCACCACTGGCGTATAAATACGGCAATTACGGGATGCTCAATAGAGTCTCCTTGACAGCAAGGAAAGGAGCGATGGTCTCAGGCAAGAGGGTCATGGATGCAAGCGTGAAGAAAAATATGAAAGCCTGTCTTGATGATATACAGTCAGGAAAATTTGCTGAAGACTGGATGAAAGAATATAAAGAATATGGATTCACAAAGATCAATGCAGAACTTGAAGAGTTGAAGAACCATGAGCTTGAGACAACTGGTCTTCAGGTCAGAAAAATTATGTGGCCCAACAATGAGGAACATCAATAGGTATTATTAAAAGTCATCAAGGTGAATATCAAATGAGATCAGATGAGATAAAAAAAGGCAATACAAGAGCACCGCACAGGGCACTCCTAAGAGCGACAGGAGTCATAATGAGTGATGAGGATTTCAAAAAGCCTTTCATAGCAGTCGTGAATTCATACTCTGATTTTGTGCCGGGTCATGTGCATCTGGACAAAGTTGGAAAGATTGTGAAGCAGGCAGTCCGAAACGCAGGCGCAGTTCCCCTGGAATTCAATACAATTGCAATTGATGACGGCATAGCTATGGGTCACTCTGGTATGAAATACTCGCTGCCTTCCAGAGAATTGATTGCAGATTCTGTTGAATCAATGTGTGAGGCACACAAGGTCGATGGTATGGTCTGTGTCACAAATTGCGATAAGATAACTCCTGGCATGATGATAGCTGCTGTCAGGATGAATATACCGACGGTGATTGTTTCAGGCGGGCCAATGATGGCAGGTAAAACAGAGGATGGAAAATCTGCTGATTTGATTTCTGTTTTTATTGGTGTGGGTGAAGAAAAAAGTGGAAAGATTACTCAGGAACAACTCGATGAACTTGAGAGAGTCTCCTGTCCGGGTTGCGGTTCGTGTTCAGGAATGTTCACAGCAAATTCCATGAACTGCCTGAATGAGGCCATAGGTTTTGCATTGCCCGGGAATGGTACTATCCCTGCTGTTGATAGCAGAAGAGAGGATCTTTACAAAGAAGCCGGAAAAAGGATTGTGGAAATAGTGAAGAAAGGAGGACCTTTGCCAAGAGAGATTGTGACTGAAAAATCAATAGACAATGCTTTTGCACTTGATATGGCAATGGGAGGTTCGACTAACACTGTCCTGCATACACTCGCAGTGGCTAGCGAAGCAGGAGTGGATTATTCGCTTGAAAGGATAAATTCAGTTGCACAGAAAGTGTCGTATATCTGCAGTGTAAGCCCTGCCAATTTGAAAGTCCATATCCAGGATGTGGACAGGGCAGGCGGAGTTTCCGCCATTCTGAAGGAGATATCGAAAAAGCCTGGAGTGATAAATCCAAACTGCATCACTGTTACGGGCAAGACACTTGGTGAAAATATTGCTGGAGCAGAGATAAAAGATCCTGAAATCATAAAGTCCATTGACAAGCCGATAATGGAAAAAGGCGGTCTTGCAATACTCTTTGGTAACCTTGCACCAGAAGGCTGTGTTGTAAAAGCAGGTGCAGTAGACCCGGAGATGATGGTGCACAAAGGTCCGGCTAGGATCTATGAGGACCAGGAAAGCGCATGTGAAGGCATATTGGATGGCAAAGTCAAAGAAGGAGATGTTGTTGTCATCAGATATGAAGGGCCAAGAGGAGGACCAGGCATGCAGGAGATGCTTGCACCTACATCAAATATTGTTGGTATGGGCCTGGGGAAAAAAGTCGCACTTATAACAGACGGAAGATTCTCTGGAGGAACAAAAGGCGCATGCATCGGGCATATATCACCTGAAGCTGCTGCAGGAGGACCTATTGCTGCACTAAAGGAAGGGGATATGATTTTAATTGATATTCCAAACAATGCAATCAATGTTGATCTCTCGGATGAGGAGATAAAGAAAAGGCTTGATGCATTGCCACCATTCGAGCCAAAAATAAAGAAAGGGTGGCTGTCCAGATACGCAAGGATGGTGACATCAGCTAATACAGGGGCAGTGCTGAAGTGAATTGAA
>JAHIYL010000270.1 GCA_018815145.1 Nanobdellota archaeon
GCATCTGAGAATGATAAAAAAAGCGTAGCTATGGCTGATGACGGAAGATTTATTGCTGTTTATGATAGTGAAGATATTGATGGAACCTCAGTAATATATGGTCAAAGGTTTTCAAAATATGGAGAAAAAATTGGTACACATTTTAGGATAAGCAGTGATTACGGTTCGGATTATAAATCCTCTCAGGCATCTGTTGCATTTGATAATACAAACAATAGATTCTTTGTAACTTGGCTTAAAGAACAGAAAATCAAGACCAATACAGAGGATGCTATGCAGATAAGAGGGATCATTTTGCCATGGGAGTTTGATACTTGTAGAGACGGAATCCAGAATGGCGACGAAACAGGAGTCGACTGTGGAGGAAACTGCCCAAATGAATGCCAGTGCGAAACATTGGTTTTTGAGGACGATTTCAATGATGGCAACGCAGCAGGATGGGAAGTGATAGAAGGAGACTGGCAGGTCATTAATGGAGCCTATAGGGGAAACAGCGGTGGAGACACACGTTCAGTTCATGAGCCTGCATTAAGTGATTATACAATGACTGGAAAATTGATGATTGAATCATATGAAGCAAATATTTTATTCAGAATTCAAAACATTTACCCAGGATGGGATTATGGACAATATTACCAGATTACAAACAACGCAGGTTATGATTACATAAGTATTCTTCTGTTTGACAGGGATGCAAATGGTAATCCAGGGGAAAACGCTGCAACAATATATGAAGGAGTTCATGGTAATTTCAACTGGCAGCCTGGTCAATGGTATGATTTTATGCTTGTTCTAAATGGGAATCATCTGGAGTATTATATTGACGGAACACTGCAGGTTGATATAACTGATGACAGGCTGATGGTATTCCCAGAAGGCAAAGTAGGGGTAAAAGGCTTTTGGGGAAATGGCTGGTTTGATGATATTAGAGTGACACAACCAGCCAATTGTGCAGGCACCTGTACAGATGCTGATGATGATGGATATGCAACAGAAGGAGGAGAATGCGGAACAATTGACTGTGATGACAATAATCCTGCAGTCTTCCCTGATGCAGCAGAAATCTGCGGTGACGATATAGACCAGGACTGTGACGGCACTGACGAGATATGCTCCACATGCAATCCTGTTTTTGAAGAGGATGCCGAAACAGGTTCAATTTCAGGCAATTGGCAATTTTTTGACAATGATGCGCCTGAATCTGTTACATTCACATCTGAACAGGTTCATTCAGGTGAAAAAAGTTTATTGATAAACTCCCTAAACCAATACTGGGACAATTATGGCATAGCAATATATCATCCTCTTGCAGAATTTACATCCGGTTATGCAGAAGGCTATATGTATGATGCAATGCTTAATCCGGCAAGACATGGATTCACACTTTATGGAAAAGAGAATGGGATTGGCGCATCAATCAGGCCGCAAGTTAACACAGGAAGATTCACATCAACCTATTCAGTGCAGCTCTATAAGGATGACGGGACGAAAATATGGTACAATACAGGAATCCAGAGAACTATAGGATGGCATAAATTTAGGGTTGAATTTGACGTAAACCAGGTTCTTGTTTATATTGACAACCAGTTAGCATACACAAAAACAGGAAGCTGGATAATCAATAAAATTGATGTTTTCAATGGGGATTCTTCAGAAGGTAAAATATATTTTGATGATATTATTGTCTGGAACAATGACTGTCCTATTGAGCCGACCTGCACTGACGGAATCCAGAATGGCGACGAAACAGGAGTCGACTGTGGAGGAAACTGCCCAAATGAATGCGAGCCATGTGCAGATGAAGATTCTGACGGAATCTGCGATTCAGAGGATATCTGCCCTGAGATCTATAACCCTGAACAGGAGTTTGCAAATTCTGCGGCTGTCTACATCGAAGAAAGGCCTTTATGGTCTGAAAGCATTTATGGCCTTATGCATACACCAATATTCTGGACAAGCTCATACCTAAGCTATGCCTATCCAAGAAGACCTGAGGCAATCAAGACAATCTATGGTACAAATCTGGAAAACCATCCAATGTACCTGCATATGGCGTGCTCTGATGTCTGCCCCGGAAAAAATGCCATATACAGTTTCGGCGGAGAAGATGATAATGTAGGTTCAGACACAATAATCAAGACAGACCTGACAACAGGCACAAATCACCTGCTTAACCAATTTATTCCTGAACCAATACATTTCCAGGCCTGCTCATATGCATCATCTGAAGATGCAATCTATGTAATGGGCGGATATACATGGAAGAATTCAAAAACACCTACAACAGACAGGATTTACAGGTTTGACTGCAATACAGAAACTTTGTCTGAAATGAATGAAAAATTGCCGGTTGCAATTGCAAAGACTGAAAGTGTATATTCATCAGGTGACAATAAAATATATATATTTGGAGGCCAGTTCAATGACGGCAATTTCGGAGTGATAGAATATGCAAATATCTATGCATACGACATTTCAACCGGCATGATAACAGATACAGGTGCAAGGATAAGCTCACCAAAAAACCCAATACCTGTGATTGATGAAGAGAAACATTTAATCTACATCTTTGGTGGGAATGACGGAGGAGCTACATCAGTGGATGTATTCGACATTAATACACAAAGCCTGATGCAATTAGGGAATATTCTGCCGCAGCCAATCTCAACAAGAGCAGGTGAAGGAATATTGATAGGCAAAGACATTTACTTGTTTTCAAGCAAAAATCTTGATGACAAGGCAATCAGGTTTGATATAGAGACACATGCATCTGAAATTGTTGATTTCACTCTGGAAGATAAGGAATTGACAAGAATAGGCACAGCCACAATAACAGATAATGCAATCAATGATTTATTCAGAGTGAATGATAAATTGTATCTGATTGGCATGTGGCTGACCTATTCAACAGAAGTATGCCCTGGCACCTGTACTGACTTTGACTTCGACGGCTTTGCAGTTGAAGGCAATTACTGCGGTGAAATCGATTGTGATGATAATAACCCGAATATACATCCTGACTCATTTGAAGTCTGCGATGGGCTTGACAATGATTGCGATTCTGTCACAGACAATAATGATGAAGCTCTCTGCGATGACGGCCTGTGGTGCAATGGGCTTGAAGTGTGTTCAGGATTCAATGGATGCACAGCCAGTGAATTAGTGGACTGTTCTGGAAACAATCTTGATGAGATAGAATCATGCACAAACTCTCCTGACGGCAATCCATACACACGGGACTATTTTGCCGGATTCACTTCAACCTGTGATGAAGAGACAGATTCATGTAGCGAAGGAATTATTTCATTAACCCATGCATGTGATAAGTCAGCCTGTAGCGCTGAATGCGAACAGGAGACAGTATGGGCCAACTATTGCTCTGGAGATACAAGAGTGTTTGATGATGGCATCTGCAACCTGGAGACATGTTTCTGGGATTTTTTGACAGAAGACTGTGAGCAATACAGTGGCTGGGGTGATGTTGAGCCGAGCGAGTATCAGGAAGTCCCGATTGAAGGAAAACCCTGCAACAAGATGAAGCAGAAAAAACAGCAATACATGGATTATACATGCAATGAAAATGTTGAGTGCAGTTACCTGATAACCGATTACCAATGGGTAGATGTCCAGATTATCGATTATGACGAAGACGAAGACGGTGTCTGCAATGACCTTGACAAGTGCGGGAGCAATGTACCTGAAAACCCATGGTTTGCCGAACAGGAATTGAAGCCAAACCACTATGACAATTCCAACTGGGCGCCATCAGATGCCAATTTCGGATGCAGCTGTGCTCAGGTCCTCTACTGCAAGCCTGGCAATGACAATGGTGAATACAAATTTGGCTGCTCAGAAGGGACTAAAAATATCTGGGAAACACAGAATCCAGATTCATGGGCAATTGACTGCCAGACTGATGGTGTTGTCGCGGCAGAAGGCATAGAAAAGCCATTGTTTGAAAACACAGACAGTGACTGGGTGCTTGATCTTCTGGATGGAGACGCTGACAATGATGGCATTGCAAACAGCAACGATGACATGATAGAAGATATGGACCCTGTCGGAGATCCTGACAACGGCATTCCTGATTGGCATCCGTCAAGTAAACATAACAAATAATTTTATTTTATTTTTTTGATAAATTTTTCTATTCCATTATCCCCGGTTCTTTTTTCAGGTAATATTTCAGGGCAAATGGAAATAATAGTGTAGTTATTATTGTCATGAAAATTATACCTGAATATATTGCAGGGGGAATAAGGTTATATGCACGGGCAACTTCTGCAATGATTAATTCAACTGCCCCTCTTGAATTCATTCCCCAGCCGATTATCATGGATTGTGTCAATTTAATTTTCGAGATTAAACCGGCAATAATTGCCCCTATAACCCAAGTTTGACAGTTTGCTAACTATTTTAACCCATTTTTCTATTTGACAGTTGGTGATTTTTCACCAAATTATTGCTATTTTTCTAAGTAATTGCTTGATTTTGTAAACAAATTAATTCATTTATGAGGTCAAAA
>JAHIYL010000026.1 GCA_018815145.1 Nanobdellota archaeon
AAACGCTTATCAATGAAATAAAATTTTGGTCTTCACGAAGAAACTTACATCGAAAAAAAATAGATTGGAAGTTTACAAGTGAAAAAGCAGATGCAAAACTGAAAAGATATTATGTTTCATAACTTCTGTGTCAGTGCACTATGGTTCTCTCTCTATCTTTTTGTCATTGAGTCAGGATATCTGCTTGCTGTAAGACACAGGACAATAAAAGATATGAAGGATTATCTTTTGCATATCTTTACCAGGGTCATTTTCATATATCTCTTATTTGTTGCGGCAATCAGGTTTATACATATCGGCAATCTCGTACCAAAAGAATTATTTTTGGATATCTTAAGGGGACGGACAAGCGGCAACTATTACTTCATACCTCTCCTGATCCAACTTTATCTGATATTTCCAATCATTCTAAGATACAAAAAAATATTTATGTCATTTCCTGCGATGCTGATCAGTTTTTTGTTCACTTACATTTCTTTTGTTGCTGATTGGTTCCTGCAATCTCCGGATTGGAATTCAAACTTCATGTCATTAACTTTCTTCGGCAGATTCTTTGTATTCTTTCTGATTGGAATGAAGATCTCAGAATTTGACACTGAGAAGATTGGTTTTAAGCAATTAAAATATTTATTTCTGTTATATATCCTTGGAATAACTGCCTTTTCAATCAGATACAAAAGTTTTCAGCTGACATTCATGTTTCCGGTTTTTGTATTTTTGTTTTTGCTCTGTTTGCACAATATATTTGTACAAAAAAAAAAGCACAGCAAATTTTCTTATTTGATGGAAGACATGGGAAAACATTCGCTTGTCATATATCTTATGCATGTTCAGATACTATATTATTTTGTGATTCCGATGATGGATAGAATTGGAATGCATCTTCCTGATAAATACTGGATGATTGAGTTTGTAGCTATTCTGCTGCTATGTCTTGTGCCTAGCTATCTTTTTTCCAGAGTGTTTATTCCTGGATATATGTTTGTGTTGAAGAAGGTTGGGTTGGTGAAGAAAAAATAAAAGAAAAAAATTCAAATTTTTATTTTGCAGAATACAAAACTTTTTCTGTATGTTGTACTTGATTTAATGCTTTTCCATCAACTCTATATTCTTGGCTTGGTGTACCTTTGTTTACAATTTCTAAATCCAATGCAGAATGTATCCTTTGAGCATATTCTTCTTGAATATCATCTGTAAATGAAATTCTAAATGCTTGTTGATTTGCCAATGCCGTACCAGAATCAGATGTTCTTAGATATACTGCTTTTAGATTTCCACTTGGTAAAAATTCATAAATAACATTGTGCTTTGCTAATAATGGAAATTCTTTTGTAGGATCTATTCTTTCGATATATAACTGATTACCTCTTACATGATAATCTTCCAAACCAATTAATTTTTTAGTGAAATCCTGCAGTTCCAGATGAACTTCTTTTTGGTTTGGACCTGTCAAAACAAGAGGACCATTATATTCTTGATCATCATCCTTATAAGTTACACCAATTTTTTTAGAAAACTGCATAAATACATGAACATCTGGCCCTTTCTCAGCTATTGCTTCCATACCACCTGCATTAATGTCTGACATCAAGACAACATCAGTAACTTTGCTATCCATCTGTTCAGCAAGCTCCAATGCTACCATTATAGAACCACCTGTTGCAGACAGATCATCTGCCAAGATCCACTCAATGCCTCTAAGTTCTGGCTTATCCTGCACTTGCATGATTCTATGGCCATATTCAATATCTCCTTCTGCTGTTAGACACGGACCTGGAAGTTTCCCTGCTTTTCTAATCATAAAAGTTCCTGTTTTAAATGATTTGCTTATCCAATCTGCATCCCAAACACCTCTAGATGTTAATCCACCTATTTTTTTCCCTTTTGTTTCAACACCTTTAGCTTTAAGCAAGTATTTTGTTACTCTTTGCATTTCAGTAGTTCCAAAATCAGGCAGAAGAACATCACCTATATCATAAAAAACAATTCCTGCACCATGATGATGACCATGTGTCTGCACAAGTTTTTGAAAATTAAATGAGGTATATGCTAATGAAAGAGCTTTAATTCCATCCAAGCCTTCTCTGTGAAATCTTTCAAATTCTTCCATTAAATGATAATACTTATCTCCATCTTGATCTACAACCTTAGAAAGTTCTTGATGAATATTTTCATAAGATGAATCTGAAAAATTTTTAAAAAATTCCCATCTGAATTTCAATTCGATCTTGTTAACATTATATTGATCTTCTAATTTTTCTAATCGTTCTATTAAATTCATTTAATTATTCACCCTTATTTGATTCAAATGCTATAGATTGTGTTGGGTCTGTACAAATTGCTTTTTCAAACCCCTGTTCAATTATTGCAGATCTAACTTTGTCCCAACTGGAATGTATAATTCCCATTTGAATCCCCCCATACTTATATTTATCCTATCCAATATTTTTCAAATATATTAATGTTTTTATTTTGAAGTGAAAACTTTTATTCAATTTCCATTTATCATCAGTGATAAAAATCAGGAAATATTATTTTCTATACTGCTTGTTGAGTTTCCACTTCACCTTATTCTGCAGGTCAATCTTCTTTTGGATTATTTTTTTTGACCTGTAATCCAAAAACTTTGTCAGTGTGCCTGTGTAATTTATTATGAGTTTTGTCTTTGCCCTGGACAGTGCTACATAAAAGACTCGTAATTCTTCATCAAATTTATCATAGTGGCTGTCGAACTTCACAAGCCCCATTATAGGATGGTCGCTGACCATGCATGGAAATGACAAAGTGTTTGCACCGATGAGATACACAAGTTCAGCTTCAAGGCCTTTTATAGCATGGATTGTGGCAAGAGTTACCTCTTCTTCTTCTGGATCCTTGTTTTTTTTTGAGAGCTCAGTTGTCCTCTTCAGATACCTGATGTCCGCCTGCCTGAGTATCCTCTCCATATCATCAAGCTCTTTGTTTGTCCTGGCAAGGATGAATACCTCATTTCTTGGGATATTCTGTGACAGTATGCTCTCTGCAACAAATGTCAGCTGCCTGTCCCTGTTGTCATGGCTCACCAATATGACTGATTCATTATCAGCATCTTCACCCTCTCCATTTGACATGAGGTCAGGCATCCTCATGGGCTTAATGACTGAATTTGTCAGCGAGACAATCTGATTTTTTGACCTATAATTCTTTGTCAGCTGCAGGACTTTAGCATCATCAAATTTTTTTGAAAAATCAAGTATATGAGAGACTTTTGACCCGCGCCAGCCATATATGCTCTGCCTGGGGTCGCCTACAACAAAAAGGTTCTTTGGTGATAGGATATCGATGAGCTCAATCTGCGTATCATTGACATCCTGGTATTCATCAATCAGGATATGGTCAAACTTTGGTATTGCTGCACGGTTTTTTTTGAAAAAATCTAATGTATGGATGATCTGATCTGTAAAATCCCTATATCCTGCCTCTTCTTTGTACATCCCTATCTTCTGTATGAGCTGATAGATAAATTTTGCAAGAGACTTGTTCTGATAAGACATTATCTCTTTATGCAGCTCCTCGTCGCTGATATTATTGTTTTTTTGATGATCAATACAGCTGTATATGTCATACATGAACCGCAGGAATAGAGTCACCTCATCATTTGTCGGCCTCCTTTTTTTTGCATAATACATATCTATTGCATCAGCAGCTGAATATCCTGACTCTTTGATTGCCTTAAAAAGAATATCTTTTTTAGTCCGAAAATCCATGACCTTTATTTCTTTTCCGTATATCTCCCTGGCATTCTTTCTGAGGATCTTTTCACAGAATGAATTGAATGTCTCAATCACATATGAATTATTAGGGACCAATCCTTCAAGCCTCTCTTTCATCTCTGCTTTTGCTTTTCTTGTGAATGTCACTGCAAGAATCTTTTCCTGAGCTACATCCCTGTATTGTGAAAGAAAATGCACCCTCTTGGTCAGCACATTAGTCTTACCTGTCCCTGCACCTGCAATGCATAAGACATATTTTCCAGCATGTATCACTGCCTTTTTCTGCTCATCTGACAGCATACCTAATATATCACCAAGCTCAGCAAATGTTTTCAAATCTGTAGAAGTTACTTTTTCAATATCATATTCTATTGACAGGCTATTTTTTAATTCATCAGTATCATGTGGATTTACTAACTCTTCTTTGCCTTTATCAGTTAATCGTAGTGTTTTAAAATATGTGTTTCTCTCTTTTTCGTACTTAAGATAACCTTTGTGTACAAGCAAATTAATAAGTTCAATTACATCTGATTGGTCATATAATGCAAGAGAAGAGAAAAGTATCTTCTTGTGGAGATTCAGCCTTTTGACCTGGCTAGTCTTTTTTCCGGTGAGAATATCTGCAATAAGCTTTTTTCCGCAGTTGAAATTCATCTCAGAGACCTGTCTCAGGATATTGATATGCGGACGGAATTTGAGCTTTGATTTGGATGACTGCATATAGTTGATAGAAACTTAGAATATTAAAAAGGATTGCGGTATTAGGGATTTAAGTTGTGACAAGATTTACCATTGATGCTTGGAGTTTTTCTTTGAATGCCTCTTCTTTTTCCTCCTTTTCATCCTCTTCAATCTTCTGATGCCAAGGCAGATCCTCTACACTTTTGTAAGCGTAAGGACCTCCTCAGACACCTAGGTCGTTTATAGGATTTTCAGGATCACCAATAAAATACCAAAAACAAAAATATGTTTTTTTTTCATAATAAGTCAATATTTCTACATTATCTTCCTTGCAAAGCTCAAGAATCCGGTGTGGCCTATCTGCCTTGTCTTTGGCCTGACCTTCCTCTCTGCAATCTCCCACTGCCTGTCAATAATCTCATCTGTCTTCAGATGGATGAATTCCTTTGTGAGCGCATTGACAAAATCAATGACCTGAGGAATACATGGAGAATATGAGACAAGAAAGCCACCGGGTTTCAGTGCCTTTGCTGCATGAGGTATCACTTTCCATGGTTCAGGCAGGTCCAAAGATATCATGTCAAGATTCTTTTCGCTGATTCCCTGATAGATGTCCTTGTTCTTGAGGCTGACATTTTTCTGCCCTAAGAATTCAATGTTTTTTTTCACAAGCTTGTAATAATCTTCACGAAGCTCATAGCTGTACACTTTTTTGCAGAGGTTGGCATAGAAGCATGTTGCAGCACCACTGCCGGCACCTGAATCAAGGACAATAGATTTCTTGCTGATTCCAGTCTCAGCAATGATGATGCCGAGGTCTTTTCTGGAGATTATCTGTGCTCCACGCCTTATCTTCTGGTATTGGTCTATGAATGATGGATCAAAACAATAGAGCCTGTTCTTTTTATTGGTCTCAAGAATATCGCCGGGCTTTGAATTTTTTAAGTCTTCTTTCCTGATGAACCCAAGTTCAGTGTGAAAATCTGCTTCAATGTCCCTGACATAGTATTTCTTGGTTCTTGAAATTAGTATTTTCTGTATTTGTTTCATTATTTTCAACAAATGGAATGTTTTTAATATAATTATCTGATAATGATTGTCCTATGTCAATTCTTGTAACACATTTGATGCTCTTCCAACTTCAAATGCATCATTTTTTTTTTCATTTAACACTAGTTTTTCTCTTTCTTTGAGTGTTGGATCCATATATATTTGAGTCTTTAAGTATGTATCAACAACACAATCATCATATTTTGAATGATCAAGATAATATATTTTTTTTGCCGTAACTAAAATTTCACCAAGTGATTTTTGATTTTCTGAATCTGCCAATGTATTGAGAAAATAGGAGTACAGACAATTTGACGCGCAGGGATTAGTGCACACATCTCCACGGTATTTAAAGAGATTTCCATAAACAATGGATGTTGATCCAATAATGGCTAGATTCTTTTTTTTCATGAGTGCAACAACAATAGAATTATCTGAAGAAAAATCAATATTTCCACCAAAGCATGGTAATAGATTTGATATTGACTTAAAAAAGTCCTTGTTACTGAGCATTTCACCATCGTAATAAGTATCCATAATACAGAATTTTTGTGCTTTGTTGCTACGGGGTGAAAGTCCATGCATGTCAATGTACAACCAGGCGTTCCTATTCATTGGTTTAGTAATTTCAGAATATTCAGGGACATATTCACAACAGTAAGGCGAGTAATCATTTTCTAAACATCGATTATTTTGACAGTTTTTTCCAGTATATATTTCGATAAATTTTTCTGTGTCGGCCCAACCATAAGGCGGAATAATTGTATATTTCCCTTTCATAATCAAAAAGTCAAAATTATCATACTTGAATTTAATAATTTCCTGACCATTATGTATTGAAATTAGAAATTTAATATAATCCCTTAGAACAGAAATTTCTTTATCATTTCCAGTAGGAACTCTTCCATAATATATATTCTCTTCAGTTAAACCATCGTTATTGAAATCAAAATAGAATTCATCAGTTAATATGGGATAGGTCTCTGTATCTGGATTACTGGATAGATACTGCCAAAAAGGAATATCATTTATTCCACCTATTAGAATTACATAGATAGCTTCATCTGCGTCTTTTGAATCATAGTTAATTTTGTCACTTATTTGCTTTTTAATATCCTTGATATTGATACTTGTAAGAATGTCAATTTGAACGTCATTATAATTATCAGACATAATTGATGACAATATGATCAGAATTGATAAAAAAGCATTGACTTTTCCTATTTATATTCACCTAATTCAATAATTTCATCTTTATATATCTTCAAACACCCACCATAAAGAAAATCAGAGTTCTTTTTTTTATAGCAAACATTATAGTATTTATTGTCTCCCTGTACAACTTCATTCATAATAAAATCATAATCATAGGGATCATCAATCAGATTATTGCTTATTAAATAATTCTCTATTCTTTCTAATAATGATTTCTTAAGTTCAACGTCAATATCCTTATTTACAACCAATAAATTAGGTCTACATAATCCCTCATCATCACAAGTTATGCCATTTTTCTTACCAAAATCTGTCTGTTCTGAATCATAATTAGTATTAGCGTTCTCATTATGGTTTTCAAATTTTTGAACATTTTCTCCAATAAGATATATTCCAATTAGTACAGAAATTACAATAAGAACAACAATTAGTAATTTACTTCCTATTCTCAAAGACATCCTCAACAACCTTCCTTCCCCATCCGATTTTCACCAATAGCTCAGTGATCTTATTCCTTGCATCTCCTTTCTCAAGCCTTAGGTTTATGAATTTTTTCACATTATCAACCTTGTCATCGATTATATGGACCTCAAGCATGACAAGGTCTATGTATTCATCTGCCCACTTCTGTACCAGAAGATCATTTGTTATTATGTCCTTTGTATATCCTTTCACAAATGCATCCTTGATATATTTATCCAGAGCAATCAGGTATTTCATATCCGTAGCCCTGAAATTCTCGTGGATTATCATGTCGATCACATCGATCCCCCAATGTGCATTTATGATTGTTTTTCTTATAGATTCTATTGTATCTCCTTTGATGAGACGCATATTCACATAGTTTCTCAATATATCCACATTCTTCTCAACACTGTATTTTGAAAAAATTATCAGATTGACAATATCTTCATTGAAGCCCATGTTGAGCATCCTGCTCGTGACCTGTTTTTCTGTATATCCTTTCTGGAAAAAGAACAATATCTTCTCTTCTATCTCTTCCTGGTCTTTCTTAAGGAGACTAATATGCTGGAGCATTATCCTGTCAAGTATCTTCCTTGGCCAGCCAGCCTGTTCAAGCAGAGTCTCTATGTCATTCTTGTCTGTTCCTTTTGCCAATTGCAGCATCACAAAATTATCTAATGCCTGGAAATCAGAAAGATTGAATGCTTTTGAGATCACCAAATCAATATCAGCATCATCCCATTTAGAAAGCTTGAGCCTCTTTCTGATTTCAGCATGTGAGAATCCTTTTAGATCAGTATTGATATAATCATCAAGCTCATAGAGTTTTTTCATATATCTGATATCACCGGTGTTCCGGAGCACTTGGTCTATTATATATTCCGGCCATTTCAATGATTCCAGCTCTTTTCTGACTGTCTCGAGTGATTCTTCCTGCATGACCTTATAGTTGACATAATTCTGCAGTTTCAGTAACATGGCATCACTGACATCAATTTTCTTCCGTATTGGTATTACAGGTATCGGCTTGGCAGGTATTGACTGTTTCCCCAGAAGTGTAGTGTCTGAAAGGGTTTCAGCCACTGGCTCAGCTTTTGTCTTTTCCCGAACAATAACCTTCTGCCTCTGCCTAAAAATTAAGCCTGCAACAATTGCCCCGATTATAATGAATCCAAACATCAGGGGCACAAGAACTGATGGTGCCGGCTCTTCAACCACAACACAGGTATTGCATGGCCCTCCGCAGTCAACATCCTCTTCTCCATTGTTTTTGATTTTATCATCACAGTTTGGCGGCACTGAGTTCCTGTCCAAAGGATCTGTCTTGATAAGTATCTCTTCATTGTCAGAAAACCCATCACCGTCTGTGTCAGGTTTTGAAGGATCTGTACCATACTTGTATTCAAAGATGTTCTCAAGCCCGTCATTATCAGGGTCTTTTCTCGCATCACTAGCATCTCTTGGATCCATTACACTGTATTTTTCTTCCCAGACATTTGGTATCCCATCCTTGTCAAAATCCTCAGTATTGTCATAACATTCATCACACGGGCCGCCGCAGTCAACATCCTCTTCTCCCTGATTCAACAGCCTGTCAGTGCATGTCGGCTGATAGCATAGGCCTATCTCAAGATTACAGGCTTCAGTTTCACAGTCATTATTTTCCAGACATCCTTGGCCTGCAACACATTTACGGCTGTATGGCTCCTCTGCGCATATGCCGCCGCAGTCTACTCCAGTCTCATCCTGGTTCATCCTATCATCATCACAGTCTTCAAACCTTGGAACAGAATATCCTCCTCCACCCGACCTTCTGGCAACAACCTCTTTGTCTGAACTTCCTCCAGGAGAAGTTTTTGGAGTAGGGCAGCCATCATCCACAAGACCATTACCATCATTATCAATAAGATCACCACAGGTCTCAGGCATGTCCCTGTCTTCCACAAGCACATAAACTGAAAAATTCTCAACAGTCACAGAAACAAAATTTGATGATGTGTCTCTTGATGCTCCTGAATACAATGTACTGACGTTGTAGTCAATTGAATCATTATTGAAATCATAAGCCAGCCTGTAAATCATTAGGGCATTCTCATTTGAGACGCTTATGTTGGTGTAATTAAACCTAATAAAATAATTTCCTGAATAATTGCTGCCAATCTCCATGGCGTAGGCATACCTTGGTATATATCTCTCATCAGCACCAATACCCGTAACATTGCTTGCTATCTGAGATATATTGATCTCTTTTGCTGATATGTTGAATACCTGATTTTCCGAGACATTCACATCATCCATCCGGACAATGAATTTTCCACCTGGATTTTCGATTATCATCTTATATACATAGTTCTCAAACAAGGTCGTATTGATGACTGAATCTGAATAACCTGTGCCAAACAGATAATCTGATGCATTCTTATAAGTTATCCTCAATACATCTGTTGAATTCACAATGACTGAATGGACAATCGGCTCATATACAAAAGCACTGAATGACACATCAATATTCTCATCAAAATCCTGTCCATTACCATTTATATCTGAACAGATGATATGGTATGTATAGTTTCCGGTCTGCAGATTTTCAATGAGGCATGAGGCCATTGTCCCATAAGTTGTACATTCATCAGCAGAATCACTGTAATCAATATCATTGACTGAATAGACGCATTTCATATCTATTTCTCCTGATACATTTATTGAGATGTTTCCAAAATTTTCATCAGAATATGGCGCATCAAAATCTCTGCCGACGCTGACCAGAGTGGTCTCTGGTTTGTAAATATCTATATATATTATTCCGTCACTTGACTCTGTGGTGTTCATGCTTATTGAATTGAAAGCCCGCACATCATAATAATACTTGTACTGGTGTGTGAGATTTGTATGGTTCAGCCTGAAATAATCTGTGATTTCAGTCGCCAGTCCCACATCAGTCCAATTGACAAGCCCTATCCTCGGCCCATTGTTAAAAGTGTACTGCACCCTATACTCATAATGGTCAAGGCCTGACTCAGCATCGCTTGAAGAAGTCCATTCAGCATGCAGCTTTGTCCCGTCATAGGTTATTGCTCCGTCATCAGTGACATTGAACGTAACAGGTGGTGTAGTATCAACAAATATTGATTTATTGAGCAGGTCACGATAGTAATAATACTCTGATGAAAGGTTGGCATTATTGTAGACCCTGAGCATGAACTTATAGCAGTATCCGTTCTCCATTGTGTAATTATAATCATATGTGCCTGTGACATCTCCTATGTAATTATCAAACACATAATTTCCGCTGCATGTATTATCCCTGTAGAGGAGCCTTGCATACCAGAGCGAAGACTCCATTATCCCTGATTCATTGTCTCTTCCTTCATCAAAGAAAAGGCTTACAGAATTTGTCTCATAAGTCCCTGCTGAATAGTTTATATTTCCTTCTGCCGGCGCAGTGATATCAACAGTTATTCCGTCTGATGAATTTCTTTGCGACCATGCTCCATATCCGTTCTGAGCACGCACTGTAACGTAATATGTCTCATTCTGCTCCAATGCAAGCGTGAAAAATTGCGAATTTGTCGTGGATGGAAAGGCATATGCTGCCATATTGTACCATCCTTCATAAGGATATGCTGCTGTACCAACTGCCAGTTCATATGCCGCAACTCCTGATTCGTCATCTGTCGCATTCCACCAGACAAATATCCCTTCATCTGTGCTTGTGAAGACTCCTTCATCCCAGATGCCTGGTATCAACGGCGGAGTATTGTCTGCATATACTATCCCATCTGTTGTCACAACATTTGTGTAGAGCCCCACATTGTTCTGTGCCCGGGCACTGATATAATATACAGTCCCATGGATAAGATTGTGCGGACCTGAATTGACTGTATTTGATCCTGTGTTTGTCCAGGCCAATACTGAATCATAACCTGTCAAAGGATATGGAACAACCCCTATTGCATATTCATAATGATCAAGCGATGAAACATTATCAATGTATGGAGACCATGTTGCTGTCAGTGTCTTTGATGATGTGATGTCTCCGCTGTCATTGATCTCAGCAAGGCTGGATACAGTCGTATCAAGGATGAAAGTTGAATTTTCATAATGGGTGTTCCCAACACTGTCCAAAACTGTGAATGAGACATTATGGGTGCCCTCTGTCCTTGAAAGGTAGACCTGGCATGTTTTACTGGTGTCAACGCCTGTACAAAGTATGCTTGAAGGTGTTATTGATCCACCTGGACCTATCATTGTCATATTAACTGTTCCAACTGCATAGTCATCAGCTATGTCGAAAGTGTAGGTAAAAGGATTTTCATAGGATGACG
>JAHIYL010000271.1 GCA_018815145.1 Nanobdellota archaeon
CAGCATGAATAGCATAAAGATTAAAATTGCTTTTTTCATTTTTTCCCCACCACCTATCAAATATTGAAATATCGTATAATTTATAGTTGAAATTATAAACCATTTAAAAGTAGTAAGAATATTTAAATGTTTGGGTGATAGTTTATATGTGTGGTGGCTACCTATAAATTAGTTTCAAAATATTTATGAATACGTGGATTGTTTCTTTACATATCAAGAGGTGAACCATATGCCAAACACAAAAATTGAGAATGCTGAAAAATATCTTTCCAATGCACCATCAGAAAGAGCATTTTTTGTCTGCGACGGAACATGCTTATTGAGTCTTGAAGACACTTCAAAATTTCTGAAGACAGTAAAAAAAGAAGTCTTTACATTCCACGTCAATAAGGATAAGAATGACTTCTATAATTGGATCAAAGAAATAATTGGTGATACTGCTCTGGCAGGCTCAATCAAGAATCTCAAGACAAGCAAGTCAATGTCAGAAAAGATATCCAGAAGAGTCAAGGAATTGAAGAAAACCGTATAATAATTGGATTTATTTATTTTATTCTAATACAATTCTTTCACTTGCTGCTCTTCTTAATCTATCCATCACAGCTTTTCCAAGCCCAATCTCCGGGACACTTGGACATATGACAATAGCTGTCTCAATCTTTCTTAAGACTGCAAACAGCTTCTCCGGAGCAACATCTTCTCTCTTCAATGTCATGCTGCCTTTATACTTCAAAGACAGCTCTTTGATCTTTTCATCAACAGCATTTTCATCTCCTTCAACAAGTATAAGCTTTGCATCAGGGGCATAATGCCTGTATTTCATGCCAGGGCTCTTCACTTCTGATGTCTCAGTTGCTATCTCTACCTTGCCAATGCATTTTTCAATATCTTCCACTGAAAGGCTGCCAAGGCGAAGGACCATGGGCACTTCTGTGCTGACTTCTATGACTGTGCTCTCAATACCTTTTTGGCAGCATCCACCTTCAAGGACAGCATCTATCCTTCCAACCATATCATGCATCACATGGGCAGCTGTTGTAGGGCTGGGTTTTCCTGAAGTGTTGGCACTTGGAGCTGCAATAGGAACTCCTGACTTTCTGATAAGTTCAAGTGCTATCTCATTGTCAGGCATCCTTATCACTACTGTGTCAAGTCCGGCTGTTGTTATTGCAGGTATTATTTCTTTTTTCCTGAAGACAAGACTGCAGGGACCTGGCCAGAAGCACTCCATCAATATTTTTGCTTTTTTGGGAATATTGAATACCAATTTTTCTATTTCATCTACAGAAGCAACGTGCACAATGAGCGGATTGTCTGCAGGCCTGTTCTTTGCTGCAAAAATGCTTGCAACCGCTTCTGGGTTGAGTGCATCTGCTCCTAGACCATAGACTGTCTCGGTCGGAAATGCCACAAGACCGCCTTTCTTGATTATTGATGCTGCTTTTTCAATATCTTTGTCTTTTAAGAGAAGAGTCTCCATTGCAGAAGCAGAGTAATGCAGTTTTATATTAAAATATTTGGATAAATTTAATAAAAATGCAAATTTTCAAATATATTATGCCAAAACAACTAATAATAAATTTATTGTCTACACTGACTTTAATAGGCCAGATTTTCCTAGTAATGTCAATTATCTATTTACTCATTAGAAAAAAAATTAAAATTCCTTTTTCAAAGATCATTAAAAAAAATCATATCAAGTTTTCATTTATTGTGGCCTTGATTGCAACTCTAGGCAGCCTGTTCTTCTCAGAAATCATGCTTTGGGAACCGTGCAGATTATGCTGGTATCAAAGGATTCTTATGTACCCTCTAGTCATTTTGCTTGGAATTGCAGTTTTGAAAAAAGATAGAAGAATCAAAAGATATGTAATTCCAATGAGTGTGATTGGATTAATAATTTCAGCATATCATTATTATATTCAAGTCTCAAACACAATTTCATCATGCTCAATTTCAGAGACATCTTGTAATCTAAGTTATATGCTAGGTTATGGTTATATTTCTATTCCATTGATGGCTTTTACTGCTTTTGGAATGATTATTGCATTAATGACAATCTATGGGAAAAAATAGAGTAATTACATAAAACCATATGTTGATTTATATCTAG
>JAHIYL010000272.1 GCA_018815145.1 Nanobdellota archaeon
ATAGATGAATAATTGAGTGCCTCTGATGAACCATAATTCAACATGGCATCATTCAAAGTGAGATTGGTAGCATATACCCAATCCGCTGACCTTGTTGCATTCGATATTCTCAATTCATCTATAAGCCCGTCAAAATAATATGCTGCTCCTCCTCCTTCCCATCTTCCTATCCAGAGATTGTTGTTGTCTGCAGGGAATTTGCTTTGTGAATTTGCAACAGGACTGATAGAATCCTCTGCACCATCCATATATCCTCTAAATACATGGCCGCTGCCGTCAAATTCATACACAACATAATGCCAGTTTGTATTATCCATAGAATTATCTGTCATCACAAGCCTGACACTTGTGCCATTCAAAGCCATGCTCATTGTATCTGTCCTTGCAGGCGTAGGGGGTTGGCCTGAGCCATCTGACTCATCTCTCCATATGAGCGGATAATATTCTCCTGCTGCACCTTTGGCAAAAACCATGTCATCATTGTCAATATTATCTGTCTTGAAGTAAGCCTCAAAGACAACATATGTCTGGCCTTCATAGCCATCAACCGGACCCATGTTAATATAATCACCAACAGCCTGGTTGAAATTGAGGGCATAGCTTGCCGGGCCTTCGCTCTTGTCAGTTCCGCTGTTTGTTCCGTTGTTTTGATTGGTCGAGTCAGGTACATTTGTTCCGTCAAGTGTCATGTGCCAGACAGCAACATAACTGCTATTCCAGACTCCTGCCACGTCCTGGCCATCTTCTGCCTGAGAATTCCCAAAGTATGCCCAGAACGATGTGTCGCTGCTGTCTGGCACTTGCGGCATCCTTACCCATATTTCAGCATTCTCTGATGTTGCATTCCACCTCTCTATCTCATAGCTCAGTTCATCATTGTTATCTAAGCTAACAAACCTGATATCCTTTCCTCTTGAGTCTGCTTTTGAGAAATCAAAATTAGATGAATCAAGCTTCACCAGCACAGGGAAATCAAATAGTGTCGAACCAACTGTTCCTGCGGCAATCGTGAAATCCAGTCTGTTGGGCCATGATGAATTCCACCATCCGACAGCTCCGGTAAGATTGACTACCTGGTTAGGCCCATATATATCATACTCTGTCTCGATCCATATCAATGCAGTGGAATTTATCGTGAAATTTTCAGACAATGAAATGCCCTCATTCTCCAACATATCGCTCGCTGTGATAGAATAATTATACTGACCGAGTTTCCATGTTGAACTGAAATATGCTTCATACTCATCTTCAATAGTATTATGCAGATAGAATTGTTCGCTTCCATAAGGCAATATGACATCTGCCCTCACCCATGAGATGCCATCTGTATCAGTCACATTCGCCCTAACTAAAACAGCCTGTCCAATACCTGTATAATTTGGCTCTGTATAAACATCAAAGATAGATGGCGGTGCAAGTGTTACAGTGAAGCTGTATGTCTCTGATGTATTCGTATTTGTCATGTTGTCGCTGCATGTGATATTCCAGAAATAGGTGCCTTCCTTATTGAATGATCTTGCAAGCAGAACCTCGCTGTTGTTCTGCGCAATAATATCTGTCTGGTTAACAGAACTATTGATAATAAGAGAACAATTGAAATTCAGGTTCAATGCATCGATAGCAATGAAAGATAAGTCAATATTAGGCCCGAGCACCTGGCCTTTTGCAGGAGATGTCAGATTTATCGCTGGCCCTGTCGTATCCACATAGAGCGTGAAATTTCCAGTGGAGTTCTCCAATAGGCCCAGATCAAGGCAGGAAACTGACCAGATATTTTCGCCATCACTCAGACCTTGGACAGAGAAATTGTTTTTCTGGTTATTGTAGATTGTCGTATTTGTCTGGTTGTATTCCCCATTTATGTAAAGGCTGCAATTTGAAAAGCCATTGTTGTCAGACACATTGTAATATAATGTGATAATGTCTGCAGAAATCCATGAAAAGCCTGCAGGTGAGTCAAGGACAATAATCGGCGGCTCTAAGTCTCCATTGATGTATGCATCATCCATAAGATTCATGGGTTCTGCCCCTATTGCCGAACCATTGCAGAAGACTGTCCAGTTATAAGAGCCGCCAAGAGTGAAATTCCTGACAAAATAATAATTTGTCGAATTGAACGTCATATTTGTCGGCTCTGAATCAGCAAAATCAATCTCGCAGAATACATCTGCTCCACTCAGCTGCTCTCCAGAAGTGTAGTTGGTGTAATTCGCATAGAATGTGATGTTCTGGTATATGTATATAGTCTGGTTGCCGCCTTTCTCATCTATGCTGTCGTAAACTGAAAGCATGGTATTGTTTGTTGCTGAATATGATGAGAACTCTGATACATTGAATGTGAGGTTGTTTCCTGAATATGAGATGAATGTGCATACTGCCTCCTCACATAGGCCGAAATTCCTGAGTATGACTGGCTGCTCTGTGAAATAGAGATTATAGAGCTGGAGGACTGACTGCCTGTTGAGCGGCGGTGCCATCTCTGAATTTATCTCGATATAATTGTAGCTGATGTCAGAGACAAGATTCAGGTCAATCCCGTTTGAGAGGTCCACAGGAACAGTGAAATTCACCATTCCGTATAATGGATTCTCCATCATGAAATTCTGGACATCTGATATCTGGACAAGAGAAAGATTGGTTGTCCTTCCAACATAATTAGTGGCATTCACAACAGAGAACTGGCGTGTCTCAGATGTCTTGCTGTTCCCGAAAGTATCAGAGCATGAAATGTTCCAGTAATACTTTGCGGGTGTTAGTCCGGACACAATAAATGTGTTTGCTGTCTCTGTGACAGAAGAATTCTCCTTGTTGAATTGGCCGTTTATATGAAGCGTACAGTTTTTCATATCCTCTTCAGGGGCAGTGACATTATAATCAAAATACAGTATTCCGTCATTGTCTCCTGAATTATTGAAAGGTGAATCGAGAGTAATATATATCTCTGTCCTTAGTATTGTTATATTAAAAATTGTATAGTTCCCACCAATATTTCCAAGAGTGTCATTTGCATAGGCAAGAATCTCAAACGGATAACCATTTGG
>JAHIYL010000273.1 GCA_018815145.1 Nanobdellota archaeon
AACATCACCAAAAATAATGCGTATGAAACCCTTAAAAAAACCGATGTAGTGATTGTGATTGCAGGAGTCCATGTCCCAGGAAAATACCTGTCTGCATATCCCGGTACTGTAAAAGAAGCAGTTGATATCTTGAAAAGAACTGGAGCCAACTTCAAAAAAATTCTGACAGGACCTGCGGCAACTGGATTTGGAAGCCAGGTTGAAGGTGGAAAATTATCAGAAAACACTGATCTCTCTTTTTTTGATGAAGTAATCCCTGACTATGTGCATGACTACAGAAAAGTTGCCAAAGCATCTGTTGCAGGTGCAGAAATTGTCAAAGAGATACCATGGGAGACTATTGCTGAAATCGAAACTGCACGAGGATGCCGGAAAAGTACTGCCTGCAGTTTCTGCACTGAGCCTATGAAAAATCGATTTGAATTAAGAGAGTCTGATGACATCATAAGAGAAGTGATAGCATTGAATAAGTCAGGTGTGAAGCATTTTCGGCTTGGAAAACAATCTGATTTCTTTTCCTGGAATTTGAAAGATATGGAAAAAATCCTTAAGACAATCAGGGAAAAATGCTGCATAGAGACTCTTCACATCGACAACTGTGACCCTGCGTACATCACTGGAGAAAAGGTAAAACTGATCGTCAGATACTGTACAGACGGAAATGTTGCTGCACTGGGTATCGAGAGCTTTGACGAGGTCGTGGCAGGAGAAAATCATCTAAATTCAACACCAGAATCTGCAATGAGAGCGATTCGCATGATAAATGAATATGGAAGAGAATACGGGCCCTCCGGTATGCCAAAATTTGCACCAGGACTTAATCTTCTGTTCGGACTCATCGGAGAAACAAAAGATACACATAGAAAAAATATGGAATATCTGCAAAAAATCCTAGATGAAAATCTCTTCCTACGAAGAATAAACATCCGTCAGGTTGCAGTATATCCCGGAACGACACTTTATGATAGTATCAAGAACAAATATATAAAAAAAAACAAGAAATATTATTGGAAATGGAGAAATGAGATACGGCAGAAAATTGACTTCATGATGCTGAAAAGAATTGTCCCAATTGGCCACATCATGAAAAAAGTCCGGATGGAAATCTATGATGGAAATACTACGTTTGGCAGACAGATGGGAACCTATCCTCTGATTGTCGGTGTGAAAAAAAGGCTTGAGCTGGGAAAATATTATGAAATAAGGGTCACAGCCCACATGCTTAGAAGCATAACCGGAGAGATTGTTGAGAATTGAGAAGAATTTTTTTAAATTGTCTTTAAAAATTTTTCATAATTAAGATGAAATTAAAGATTGCTTCAATCAATATATGGGGTCTTCCATGGCCGTTTTCTGTTGATAAGGAAAAAAGGCTTAAACGACTTGCAGACTTGATTATGAATGAAAGCCTGACAATAATTGCTCTCCAAGAGATTTGGCTCAATTGGGACATTAATGCATTAAAAAAAAAGCTTACAGGATATTATTTTTATTCTTCCCATAATGCATTATTTAATCCCTCAGGTCTATTATACATTTCCAAAATTCCGTTGAAAAAAATTCGATATCATCCTTTTCCTTCAAAAAAAGGCTTTTTTGTTCCGTATTTTGGAGACAATCCTGAATTCCCGTCCAAAAAAGGTATATTAATCTCAAAAATGATGATAGATTCAAAACTAATCATTTTGATCAATACTCATCTCACTCATTCCAGTGACCCGTCAAAATCAAAGATTATGCAAAATCAAATGAAGTTTTTGTTAAAATTCTTAAATAATAATCCATCCTTAATATTTGGAGATTTTAATATAATAAATATCAATGATATTCCCTTACCTAAAGATATTAAGATAATCTCAAAATCAGACAGTCCAACAAGAAGCTTGGACAGCCATTACAGCAGAAAACTGTTTAATAAGTTTGAAAAAATTAATAAGGTATGCGACCTTATTCTGTCAAATTTTAAGACTAAAATAATTGAAAAAAAAATATTATATGCCCCACAGATTTCAGACCACTGTCCAGTTATCATGGAAATTGAAATCTAAGGCACTGCCCTATACTTAGTATTGACCATCCCCCACTCCAGAAATAAAAGAACAAGACCAATCAAAACTAGGCCAAACCTGAAATCTATTGAAAGATAGCCTTCATTCTTTATTGTTGCAATCTCTGCAAATGCAATCTCCAGTTCTTCACTATCTCTTGCCTCATAAAATTTGCCACCTGTCTCATCAGCGATCTTCTGCAATGTATCCCTGTCATAAGCTGCACCAAGGTCCATAGGAAGATAACCTACTTTTCCGGCATCTGTACCTATGCCGATTGTGTGAACAATAACATGATTCTCTTTTGCATAAAAAATCCCTGCATCTATTGAATCCTCAACAAACACACCTGTTGTCTGTGAGCCATCCGTCAGGAGTATGATGGCTTTAGCTTTTCTTCCGGAAAGAAGCACATTGACACCTGTAATGATTGCTGAACCAATGTCTGTCCCTCCGGCTGGGGTGATCTCCAATGAATCGATCTCTGACTTGACCTTTCCCAGATCTGCTGACAATATCAGTTTTACAAGTGAGACTCCGGAAAATGAGATGACTGCCACATTTGTGCTTGAATCAAGATTATCTATGAACTTTGCAGCAGCAGATTTTGCTGCGCGAAACCTGTCTGGTGACAGATCCTCTGCAAGCATGCTCGCACTGGTGTCGATTGCCAATGAAAAATCATTGTAGTTCTCATCACCTTTGTACCAAAGCACAGGACCCGCACTGCTCATGATGAACAGGAAGAGCACAAACATCCTTAACACCAGCTGCCAGATATTTTTTGTGATCATCCTGGACCCGGTGACTCTTTTCATCGCTTCAAAATTTGCAAATTTCATCGCCTTTCTCCTGACATGCTTCATGAAATAGAAATGTGAAAAATAGAGCAAAGGAAGACTCAGGAGAAGCACAAGATAATATGGGTGGTCAAAAACTAGTTCCATCTACCTATCTCCTCTTTTTTTGATGAATTTCAGGACAGAATCTGTAAATATGCTGTCTGTGGACAAGAACAGAAAATCTGATTTCAAGAGAGTGAACTTTCTTCGCAGCAGCACCTCTTCCTCACTTGTCTCCTTCGCATACATCTCTGCATATTCACCTGAATCAATGTAGATCTTCTCATCTGAATAAGGATCCTGCAGAACATACTGCCCTCCCTCTTTTGGAAGCTGCCTGTCGCGCGGATCGCGGATAACAATCCCTATCAATTCAAATTTATGAGAAAGTATCTGAAGATATTTATACCAATTCTTCTTCAGTCCGATGAAGTCTGATACAACTATCACGAGCGCTTTCTGCTTCAGAAAGGACAATAAAAATTTTATCCCTTCCTCAAGATCAAAATCTCCTCCATAATTATTGACATTCTGAAGCTCTTTCAAGAGATAATGATATTGCTTCTTCCCCAATTGAGGAGCAAGCTTGCATACCAGCTTATTGTTCAGCATGGCAAAACCAAGACCCGCTCCGGCCTCAGTCACACCAAATGCCAATGTTGAGACAAGCTCTGCTGCATATTCACATTTTAATTTATCAGTGCTGGTGAAAAGCATACTGTCAGAGACATCTATAAGAAAAAAAACATCATAGTTCTTTTCTACATTGAACTCCCTTATCAGTAGTTTTGATGTGCGCAGTGATGCTCTCCAGTCTATCCGTGAAGCATCATCTTCCGGAGTAAAATGCCTGTAACCTTCAAATTCAAAACCTTTTCCCTTGAATGATGTCAGAAGATTTCCGGTGACCACATTAAGTATCTTTCTCTTTGCAGAAAAGTCAAGCTCGTGCAGCTTTGGTAATAAATCAGCTTTGAATTCCTTTAATTGCATCTATAATCCTCTTTTTGTACTTATTGCTTAATATGGATAAGAGAATTATAAATAGTTTGCGGTTTTGAAGAGAGAGAACAATCTTCATTCATGAAATATGATTTAAACGAATATTAGAAAAATACATCACTTCAGGTTATCGGCACCTTATCAAGAATCTCCTGGATAATATCATTTGTGCTTATATCTTCTGCCTGACCTTCATAATTCAGGCTCAGCCTGTGCCTCAATACTTTTGGTGCTACATATTTGACATCAAAAGGAGTAACAAATGTCCTGCCTGTAATAACTGCATGGGCTTTTGCGGCAATGAAAAGTCCGATGGATGACCTTGGTGAAGCGCCATATTCAATATATTTTCCAAGCTTTATCTTGTAATTGTCTGGATGTCTTGTAGCATCTGAGATCCTGACAAGATATTTTTCAATCTTCGGATCCAGATAAATCTCTTTTACGCTCTCCTGCACCTCCAGGATTACATCGGGTGACAATATTGGTTGAAGATCAAATTTGGAAAATTTATACAGTGTCATGTTCTTGTGAAGTATCTCAACTTCTTCTTCAACCGAAGGATATGTCATAATCAATTTATAGAGGAACCTGTCCACCTGCGCTTCAGGAAGCGGATATGTTCCCATCTGTTCAACCGGATTCTGCGTCGCCATAACAAAGAAGGGTGACGGAAGAGGATAGCTCGTCTTACCAATAGTTACCTGATGCTCCTGCATTCCTTCAAGAAGAGCTGACTGGACTTTTGGCGGTGCCCTGTTGATCTCATCTCCCAGGACAAAATTTGCAAAGATTGGTCCTTTGACTGTGTAGAATCCCCTGTTTTCATCATATGTTGTTATTCCGATAATGTCTGATGGCAGAAGATCAGGTGTAAATTGGATCCTGGAAAATTTACAGCCTGTGACAGTTGCCAGGCTTTTGACAAGCAGTGTCTTTGCAATGCCGGGAATACCCTCAACAAGACAGTTTCCATGACATATCAATGCTTCTAAGAATGATTCAAGGACTTCAGCCTGACCTACAACAACTTTACCTACCTCCTTTTTCACCTTTTCAAACAATATCTGATAAGTCTTGACCTTCTGTTCAAATTTTTTTCCGGAAAGATGGGTAATGGTCATGATCTGTGGTTTTTTCCTGAAAGTCCCAACCGAATCTTCCTCAGGTAGTTCTGTCAGGTCCTTGTCAGAATCAACATCCCCATTGTCACTGATGTCTTCGACTTCTGAATGCACTTTTTCATCGGATTCTTCTGCATTTGCATAATCAGACTTTTTGCTCCCTATGACCAGGTTTTCACTCTTAGGTTCATCAAGCTCCATTTCTTCTGCATCATTTTTTCCTATGACAGTATTTTCTGATCCAGACTCGTAATCATCCTGTTTTTTTCCGCCGATAAGAAGGTTCTCACTTTTTGATTCATCTGCGGCATCTTCAGATCTATCAACATTTTTCTTGCTTACGCCTTTCCTGCTATTTTTAGACTTAAGCTTTTGCATATAGAATAAAGTGAATTACTGATATAAATAGTTTATGTATTTAACGAGATATTTTCAATAATAATATGAACCAACAGCAGCATTCTTTGCCAAGTCTGGTAATTATATCAATTATTTTAGTAAAATTTATATAAGTATAGATAATAGATTTTCATTTATATGTTGTTCAAAAAAAAGAAGGTGAAAAAGGACAAGTCCAAGGAGTACAGGAAAGAAGCAAAATTGAATATCCTTGAAGTCAAATCCTTGCTGGACGAAAATATTGAACTTAAAAAAGTACATCATAAGTTTGCAAAGTTGGTGAAACGGTCTTTTTCTAAAATATTCAAAATCCATTATCAGTTCACCTATGAAGAGATGGCCGCTGACATACAGAAAAAAAGAATATCTCCTGAAACAAAAGAAATCATAAAGCATATCTGCAACAATCTGAGTGAATTGGAATACAGCAATAAAAAGATAACATTAGAAAATTTGTATTCGATGATCTCTCTTTTTGAGACAGCAATTGAAATCAAGGACATCAAGCCTGAAAAAGCCAAACCTAATATCAAAATCCTTGGTTCATTGATAAAAAAGAAGGATAAAGAAAACATGAATTCCCTCGATGCTGATGAAATCAAGGCAAAAAAAAACAATGACAGGAATCTTTTTGCAAAGATCTTGAAGAAGAAAGAACATGAAAAGGAAGGGGGGAAAATGGTCCCTGACCCATTGGATGAGATATACTATGATCAGGCTAAAAAAAGTCCTAAGCAAAAAACAAAGAAAAATGGTTTTTTATCTCTTGACCTTCCGCCTCCGCCAAAATTCCCTTCTGAGGAAACAGAGCCCATTCTGCCGGAGATTCCTTTAAAAGAGGATATCCCAAATGACGAAAAAGAGAATGAACGTATAGGTACACCTAATAAGCAAGAATCAAATGATGAGAAAAAAGAAAAAAAAGGTATATTTGGGTTATTCACTAAAAAAAAAGAGACAGAAGCAGAAGACACTGTTCTTCCGGCCTTTGATGTGAATGAAGAAGATATCAAAAAGTATCCAATCAAAGAAGATTCATTTGAAGAATCAAACCTGTCCAAAGACAAATTACAGTCTAATATTGATGTATTGCTCAAAAAGATAAGTACTGACAAAGTAGAACTGAATCAGGAATTCAGTGAAATGAAAAGAGAAAAGGAAAAGCTTCAAGAACATAAAATAAAGATAGAAAAGCTTGAAAAAAGCCTTGTTTCCGGAAATGAAAAAAAAACATCAAAAAAGAATAAATCATCTAATAAAACTTCCTCACAAAGAAAAAAGCTTACAAACCTCGAAAAATCTACTGAAAAAGATGAACATGGACTAAAGTCCAAGATTGAGGAAGTAAAGAAATTAAAAAATGAGGTTTCATCGCTGCACAGCAATGTCAAAAAAAATGAAATAAGCCTGAAGAAAAAGGAAAAATCGCTTATCGACAAAGAAACACAATTAAATGAGATTAACAAGGAACTGTCACTAAATGAATCAATGATCAAAGAGAAGGAAAAAAGCCTGCTTGAAAAAGAAAAGAAGATTGATGGCATAAAAAAGGAATTGGATGAACACAGCAAAAAGGCGAAAAATGAGATAAACAGCTTCAAAAAAGACCTTGAAGACAAGAAAAATAAATTCCTGATGATACAGAAGTATTTCAACCAGAGAGAAAACAGGCTTTCTGTCGAAGAGAAGACATTCCTTGAGTCAAAAAGGAAACATGTGAGGTTTCTAGATAATAAGATATTAAAATACAAAGAACTCCTGACAAAAGAGATGGAAAATAATGAAAAAACACTATCTGACTTGAAGCAGCAACAAAAAAACAACGAAAACGAATTTCGAGAGCTGCATATTGCCTATAAGGCACTGATAGAAGAAAAAAAGAATCTCGAAGAGGCTTCAACAAACAAGAAGAAACAGTTTGATACAATGGAAAAAGAGTTTTCTGACAAAGGTCCGACATTGGCAAAATACGCTAAAGAAATAATGAATAGGGAAAACATTGTATTGAAAAAGGAACTGGAATTAAAAAGGATTGAATCAGATCTGACAAATCTGGGTACCATGATGAAGAAGATGCAGCATGAAGCAGAAATGAGAGATCTTGATATCAAAGACCTGACAAACAAGATTGAAAACAATAAGCTTCATCAGGAAATAGTAATCAAAAAAATCCGAGAAGCCAAAGCCGGTCTTTCCGGTAAATACAAAGAATTTCAGGATCTCCAAAATAACGTTGAGTCAAGGATCAGAAAGAAAAGACATGAACTAAAAAAAGCAGAGGAAATCATCAAAAAAACTGAAAAAAAGCTTGAACATAAGAAAAAGAATGTTGATAAGTTCTATGAAGGCCTCAATTATGTCGGCGGAGAGATTTATGGTTCTGAATATTATCTGAAAAATGATGAAGAGCTGCATATAAAAGAAATATCTGTCACAAAGCTAAATAAAAAGGATGATGATTTGACTTTAGAGATGGGAACACCCGGCCTTCTGGACATATATAGGATGCTAAATATTGCTAAGATAGCCCTTCATCATGGCAGGATCGATGAAGCAAAAAACCTATATATTAATATCAACGAGACATACTCAAATCTTCCTCCGGAAGAACAGGATGAGATCTATTATGATATACTCAAGATATACAAGCCTGAAGAAGGGGTAAAGGATCTTCCCAAACCCAAACCGGCAGATTATGTGAATCAAAAACTAGAGAAGCTGAACAGTCAAGTCGAAAAGAAAAGTGATGATATGGCTTCTCTGATTGCAGGCTTCAAAAGCTGCGTCTCAAAGAATGATATGAATAATGCCAACTTAATCTACAATCAGATACAATTCAGTTACAGGATGCTTCCCCAATCTGAAAAAGATAAGCATTATAATGACATAATCTCCCTTTATAGAAAAATCACTGCATAGTCAAATTTGGTAAGAATCGACAAATAGATCATTTCTCAAAGCCTCTTATTTTTTCTTTATCTTTGGTTTTGCACCGGCTGTCGCAAGAGAGAATATGAATATGCCAATAATTGCAGTAATGACCACTATCAGGAATGTTGTGTTTTGCGGTAGCCTGGTAAGCACATCCAAAATATTTGATGATCTTGGTTTTTCAACATTAATGTTTTTCTGTGCTACAAGGTATTTACACCCTTGCACAATAGAATCAAGTATCTTGCTTGCCTCTTCATAATCCTTTTTCTGCAACGCGAGTTCAACAAGCTTCATAAATTCATTTAGCTCCATACACTCCGGATTGCTGGACAAAAGATCCCTTGCAAAAGTCACTTTTGTATTTGTGACAGACATGTCACCCTTTGTCTTTTCAAGTGAATTGATATATATTATTGCCGAATCACTGTAGTCCGGATCAGTTATATTTGCATAGACAACAATCTCGTAGTTGCTGAATGTCTTATAAGAAGTTATTATGAGATCTGTTGTTACTCTCTCACCCTGCTTCAACTGCGGGAAAAAATCATCTGTAAAAAACATTGATACAAGAGAGTTGTTTGTAACTGCAGAGAGCCTTATCCCCTTTAATGTGATGTTGCCATTGTTTATCAATGTTATCGGCGCCCTTATGGTATTGTTCATGTATAGGGTTATTGGTTCAGGTGCTATGATATCAAGGTAAATCGGTGTCTCAACCTCAACCTCCTGAATTATTGTCTGGGTGATTGTCCTGGTCCTTGTTGTGGCATCAGTCTGAGTCTCTGTTTCTGTCTCTGCTTCAGCAACCCATGTTACATTGATGGCAACTGTATTTGAGGAAGTTGAATTAATGCCATCACTCGCTGTAAATACAACATAATCTATCCCTATTGTGTCAGCAAAAATATATAGATTAGACCCGTTTATCTCAATCCGTGTGTGATTGATTGAGGAGAGTATAAGATTCACTGAAAAATTCAGAGGGTCATTGTCCGGATCGACAAATCTTGAATCTCCTTCTGTAAAATAATTGCCTCTGTAATAGCTGCTCCCACCAAAAGAGATGTTTGTGAAATTTGATGTCATATATGGAGCTCTGTTGACTTCATCAACACTTATGTTCCAGGTGAAACTGACATTGTGGAGCATATATCCCGAAATATTATCTGCAACAATCAAAGTGATATTGATATCTCCGGAACTGTTATAGTCAAAATTTCTTATATAGCTGTAATTATCTGAAATATATGTATTGTTTACATACCAGGAGTATATGAGCTGATCGCCATCCGGGTCACTTGTTGTATGGTTGAATACCACATCTCCTTCTTCTTCATCAACTTCGATGGAGGTCACATTATCAGCAAAAATTGAAGTTGATATCCAGAGTGTAAGATCTGTGGAATTGGCTGCAGTGACATTATATATGATGGGGCTTCTGCTCTGGTTCAACACAGTCAGGTCAAAATGACCTACAGTCCATAGGCCGTATGAATCATTGACAGTGACATTGATCACATAGATACCTTGTGCGCCATTATTTGGGGTGATATGAAAATATGTCCCTCCTCCTGTTGTGTAATAATTTGATAATTCTGAAGGCACCTCATATGTATATGTCAATGAATCAGTCTGGTTAATGCATGTTGAATTAAGATCTTCATCAATAATATAATCAGATTCAACGGGTATCGACAGATGTATCTCTTCAACAGCCGTCTTTGAAAAATTTATCATATACGGTGCATCTGCCTCAAAACTTATGTTCAATGATAATTCCTCTGAAATTTCCGCCCCATATGAATCATTGATTGTTATTGTCATTGTATATAGGTCAACAAGACTGCAATCAGAAGTAAATGAAATCAGACCTGATGAGTTGATATTAAAGAGGCCGGAAGAATCACTATAGTCTATAAAATCATTTATGTCATCATCTGTTCCATTCACCTGTAAATTGAATGTACCATCTTCAGAAATTGAATAATTTCCAAGGCTCTGGTTAAATCTTGGTATGGTATTGTTCCTGACATAAATTGTCATATATTTGGTATCAGAAGATCCTACAACATCTGTTACATTGACAGAATAATAAAATAGCCTGTTGAAAAAAGTCTCGTTAGAGACATTCAGATTCACGATTCCTGCAGCAGATATTGAAAATATTGGACAATCAATGCAGAGAGACGCATTTGTTCCATAGGTTATCACCTCTCCTGCACTTTCAATGAATAGATCCAGATCAGTCATATTAAGCCGATAGACCAATGGGATGTTCACAATGGCTGTCAGGTTAGTAAGGTTGAAATTGATGCTCGGATGGCTGTTTCCGGAATACATGCTGACTTCATTCAGGATGGGAGCATCATTTGTATTGCTGATGTTGAATGTGATGTTAATTGATGCGCTGCCTCCTGCATCATCTATGACTGTTATGGTAACTTCATTGCAGTCGACATGGGCATTTGTCAACGTAGTTGGATAACTGAAATTAACCATGCCTGTTGCATTCTGGATACTAGGCGATATGGTTGATATTGTCCAAGGGTTTGTAAAATTACACAGAGGATTCACAGGAAATATTTCTGAGAAAGTCAAGGTATCATATTCATTGACATCAGACGCGTTGATATAGAATGTCATGTTTCCTTCCTGTGACCATGAATCCAGTGATTCATTTGAAGTGAAGTAAGGTTCGAAATTTGTCGAAAGGACTGTAAGTGCAAACGTTGTAATATTGCATCCACCGGTTGCTGTCTCGCACAGGGTCAGGGTCACATCGTAAGTTCCATTCTTTCTTTGGGTTGGGCTCGAATAGATGAACTGAAGATAACCTGTCAGATCATCATCTGACGTGATGTTAAAGGCTTCATATCCATACAGGTCAAAATATGATGAGTTTACTGTAAAATTGAAAGGCCCATCTTCATTCTCTTCATCGTGGCCTGTAAAGGCATAATTCAAAGTCTCATTCTGATTAACTGACAGCGGAAAGCTCCCTGACATTGAAAAATAAGGTGGATCATTTCTCTCGTTGACTGTATAAGTAACATTCTTGATCTGACTTACTCCTCCATGGTCATCAACAACCTGGAGAAATACAATATGGTCTCCGATGCTCTCGTTTGCAGGATTCCATACTAACTGGCCGGTTAAATTGTTGAAAGTATCAAATGTGATGTCTGAAGAATAGGAATAAACCATCTGATCATTATCTGCATCTGTGGCAACAAGAATGACTGTGTCTTCCTGATCTTCTGTAAATACTTCATTATCAGCACTCTGGAAAATTGGTTCTGCATTCAGGATTGTCGTAATGATAGACCCCTCTTCCCCGGATCCGCCATCAGTTATATTGACACTGCAGTTAAGGGTTTCTCCTCTATTGAAATTAGTCGGGTTCAGTGTGCTCTGATTATTGCTTGGATTAAGCTCATATCTTATCAGGTTTGTGCTGTTGTACCAGTTCACCTCAACAGTTGTTGTATCAGCACTGACTGACCAATAGCATAATAATGGATTGTTCTTATTTCGATTCTCAACTGCCGCAGGAGAAAGATAGGGACCTGTCAAGGTCAGGGCATACGAAGACATAGGAATTATAACAAATGAAAATAGCACTAAAAGACAAGCCAATGCAGAAAAATATTTTGTTTTCATTTTTTGTCTCGCTTATTGTTGAGTTTGTCTTCTATCGCATTAATTATGAAATCCTTAAGTGTGATCTCATCTATTGCACACCTGATTTTTGACTTCTTGTGAAGTTCATCCGGAATCTCAATATTAATATTTGTCATTTTTTGGCAGTGCAAATCACTAAGTTAGCTAAGTAAACTAAGTTAAATAACTTACTAAGGAATCAGACACTGCAATTTAAATATTTTTCTGTTTAAAGACACTAAATAATGGCACAATAGAAGCTACAATTGAATAAGAAATGACTCAACCTTTTGGAATCAATTTTTCCCTTTCCATCTTTATTTCATCATGAAGCTTATGGACATGGCTATGAACCTTCTTCTGATGCTTGACCATTAAGTCACCATAATTCTTATGTATCTTCATATACAATGCATATGCGTTGTTAAGGTCATCATTTTTCAGAGCCAGATATGCTTCTGAAATATCCATGAACATGTGTTCAAGTTTTTTTGCACTGGCAATAATCTCTTTAGCATTCTTATCCGCCACCACCTGCTGCTCCACAGGAGTTGAGCTAATGCTGGTCAATTTGATGATCTCGATGAAATCTGCAAGAAGTGTGTACAGATCTGTCTTGAACAGGCTCTTGCCGCTATACTCAAGTTCAGTTGATTTTCTGAAAAATTCAATCAACATATCCTTTGTCTCATTGTCAAGACCTCTTGATCTGATTAGTGTTATTATCTCCTCATTTGTCAGCTCATGCTCAATCCTAAGTATTGCCTTGAAATAATCCCTTACAATTCCGGAAAACTCAATTATGAGGTTTGTCTTAGATGTCCTGGATATTTTTCTCTCAAGCTTTGCCACTCTCTCTAATATTGATTCTCTGTCTTTTGCCTCCAGCAATGCTTTCCTTGCCTCTTTACGTTTTTTGTGAGCAGAAAATAAGGCTTTTTTCAATTCAGATCTGAACCGCCACAAGAGAAGGACAATTGATAAAAGCAGTACCAAGTATAACAAAAGAGTTGTCAACCAGGGTATCTTTTTGATGATGTCCGGAGTTTCTGTCATGATTTTTGTCTCATTCCTGATTGCCGCCTCTTCTACACTTTCACATGGGATGCATGGTCCTCCGCAGTCAATCCCTTTTTCTCCCTGGTTCTGCACACGATCATAACAAGTAGCGCAGGGAGGACATATTCCGCCACAGTCAATGTCTTCTTCATCAGGACCAAGGATTCCATCATAGCAAGTATGCTCAAAATTACAGGGCTGAGTAGTATTTGGCTGGTTCATCGAATTGTCGCATTCATGCAGATCACTGCATAGTCTCACCTGTGTTCCATCCGGCTGGCAATCTCCCCACGATTTGCAGTACCACTCAGGGATGCAGCCAATATAACCACCTCCACCGCCTCCACCGCCTCCTGTAACAGGCTGATCAACTGCTGCTGCTTTTTGTGTCACTACAAGCATGATATCATTGCTTGTGGCATTCAGTCCTGAAGGATCAAAAGCAAAGAATCTGATGTATTCTACACCACTCCACCCCGGAACCGGAATCAATGTGATTTCATTGTTTATGTTTATTATTATCTGGATATAATTCAATATCGTATGATCATATGTAAGCGGATCATAATCCGGATCACTGAAATAGCTGTCCAGATCTATGAATGAACCGAGTGTTGTGTCCTGTTCCCAGCTTTGATCCAATATCGGACCGGAGAATACGGGTGCATCATTTGCACCAATCACTTCAATATTTATATAGGCCTCATCTGAATTATTGCACGTATCTGAATCATTGACCTGAAGCAGGAATGTATGGTTTCCAGTATGATCTTGATTTGGCGTAAAATCTATCACTCCATTGCCCGACATATTAAAGACAGTGACATTGCTTGTCTCATTAAGATTGAATTCAACTCTGAAGTTGAGCATATTTCCTATGTCAATATCAGTTGCATTGGCTTTGCAGTAATATTCTTCATGTTCAACCATAGTGGTATTGCAAGTGAAATTCAATACAGGCGGATTGTTTGCACAGTATACCTGCATGCTGTAATCTCCCTGATCCTCTCCATTAGGGCAGCCAGTAGAATCACTTACAGTTATCCTGAAATCATGTCCTCCAACCAAGCTTGCATTAGGCGTGAAATCAATCAGGCCGGAGGACGATATATCAAAAAATTCAGTAGGTGTGAGAAATAATGAGGAAAAACTGAATGTCGTTCCTGGATCAGGATCAGTGGCATTCACCTGACAGGAAAAAGGAATATTATGCGGTATGGTTGTGTCACATGTATAATTCAATGACGGTTGCTGATTGATGCATAACTGAACAACACCAACTGCCTTTGCAGTGACCTGCTTTTGCACAGATAGTTCACCAATTGTCCTGAACATGTACATCTGCTGGAACAATACAAATACAACGTATATAATTATAAATACTGCAAACACTCTTTTCTCTTTCATTTATGTTAAATAATAAGCTGACACTTATTTAAATATTGCTAAAATAACTGGAACTATTTTTTTAAATCAAATAAGATTTCTTTCATATATCACAGATTGCTACAGATTAAAATGGTTGAAAAAGATAATCTCAAACAGATGCTGAAAAAACAGCATTACTCCTTTATTGGGGATCATTCTGCTGTGAAGGTATGTGAATGGACAAAAAAATCTCTAAGGGATGAGGGATTCTGCTACAAGCAGAAATTCTATGGGATAAAAAGCCATATGTGCTGCCAGATGAGCCCTGCAGTGAATTCCTGCTCACACTCCTGTATTTTCTGCTGGAGACCAATTGAATACAATATGGGAACAGACAAGGATATCTTAACCGATGACCCTAAAGAAATTGTCGATAAAGCAATCCTGGCTCAGAGAAAATTACTTTCCGGTTTTGGCGGATTTGAAAAGACAAACAGGAAAAAGCTTAAAGAGGCAGAGAACCCTGATATGTTCGCGATTAGCCTCTCAGGAGAACCTACGCTTTATCCCAGACTTGGAGAATTGATCAGCGAACTTAACAATAGAAAAATTACATCTTTTGTTGTATCAAACGGAACTTTTCCTGATGAGCTTGAACAACTGCTTGGAAAGAGTGAACCGACACAGATGTACATCACGCTTCCGGCACCTGATGCAAAGACTTACGTGAAAACCTGCGCACCAAATATCAAGGATGGTTGGAATAAATTAATGCAAAGCCTGAATACTCTTTCTAAATTCAAGTGCAAAAAAGTTGTCAGATTGACTTTGGTAGCTGGTCTCAATATGATAAGCCCTGAAAAATATGCGAAGATAATTGAACCATTAGACATTGATTATGTAGAAGTGAAAGGTTATGTTTGGGTCGGTTTTTCCAGACAGAGGCTTGAAGAAAAGAATATGCCTCAGCATGAAGAGATTGTCAGATTTTCCCAGGAGATATGCAGGAACTCTTCTTTTGAGATAGCTGACGAGAAACAAGAGTCAAGAGTTGTACTGCTGAAAAGAAAAACCATTTGATAAATAGTAATTAAGTTCACAATATAAATGTACATCTAAATGTCCACAATCATACCTTCCGGTCCTGGATTTACAATAAAAGTCTTTCCTAACAGCTGTTCCTTTCCTGCATTTTCATGCAGATGGCCGCAGACAACAAGATGGGGTGACACTTCATCAATGAAATTTCTTATTGACTTATTCCCCCTATGCTCTCCCTGGACAAGATCAAGCCGGGTCTTGAATGGAGGTGCATGAGTCATGAGTATTGTCTTTTTCATCTTCTCGATGCCCTGCCTCTTAAAAAAACGGTTGGCAACAAGTGTGAAATCTGTATCAAGCATATTAAAGCCGCCGCCGCCATAACCCATAAAAAAATAATCATCTGATATATGTACTGCCTTATGCAAAAAAATAATATTATCATTTTCTTTGCAGGCTTCTCTAAGTTCATCCGGTTCCTCATGATTACCATGCACCACAAGCACAGGGTTTTTAAAGGAGTTTAACTTTGACATTATCATGGACAGATCAGTACCGAAATTTGATATATCTCCGGCACATAGCGTCAAATCTGCGTCTTTTGATTTATACCAAAGGTTTTTGATAAAATTTATATTTCCATGAGAATCTGAAAATAACAATAATTTCATTTTGGTCAAAGAAAACACATCAAATATTAAAAAGTTACTAATTACAATCGTTTGCAAAATAAGGGTGAACTACATTTTAAAACAATTTTTTAAGCAAAAGGAAAAAAATATTCCGCAGAAAAGCTTTGAAAAAGAGCCCTGGCTGGACAGGAAGATTGAATCCCTGTATAAAAAACTCTCTCTTATAAAACATGATCTGATCAAACGGGATCTTCTGTTCAATCTAAGCAGGATAAAGGAAGGTGACTACATCATTTCCTTCAGAAGGACAGGAGGCGGACTGCTCTGCCTTGATAAAAATAATCTTTCAATCAAGAGACTGGATGAGATATTTGGGTACTACGAAGTGAATAACAATATCCTAAGACAGCGGCATAAGATCATAAAAGAGACACTTACAAAATATGGTCTTATTCAGGATGACAATCTTATTGAAGCAACATTCAAGACTGATACCTATTTCATAAGAAAGACCAACAGACTGGAAGAAATCACATGGGCAGGCATAAAAAAAAACAGCCGATTCTGCAATCTCTCAGATTCACAGGTGATAGAGCTATTCAGCAGGATCTCTTTAGAAGTGAAAAAACAAATGCTGAATCTCATCCAGACCAAGCTGGAAGCAAAAAATATCACTATCGAAAATCCAATTTATACGATCACTTGTGGCCTGGATGATGTCAAAAGATCATATAGTCCCAGACTTTTCCTCGAAAAAAAATACTATGAATGGAGGCCATTTTTCTGGCAAAGAATCGCAAAATCAAATAGCATGAAAGCAGCAATCCTTGCTGAACTCAATCAAAAAGAATTCATGAGATTTTCGAAACCTAAGATAGACAATCTTGTTGAAGAGATCTATTTTTTGAATAAGAAATTGTCCAAAGAGAACAGCCATATGATGGAAAGATACTCAAAATATAAGGTCATGAAACTTGAGAGCGTCCAAGGACTAAGGAATATATGCTCAAAAGATGGGATACTGGAAAATCACACAGCGATCGAATATTTTGACAGGCTTAAGATACTTGAAGAGATAATCACGTATCCTGAATCATATGCAGACGCTATCAATAGCTTCAAAAAAACAAGTAAATTTGTGAAAGATATTGAAAGCAGCCTTGCCTTTCTTGACAAATGCAAAACAATGGAAAATCTTTGGTATGAGACAAAAAGAAAAATAAGTGACATTGAGGTCCTCTCAAAAAAAGCTATCAGCAGCCTTAATATCGACTACAAGAATCCTGATTTCAATTCTGAGATCAAGTTCTTCCAAAAAAGCTCCAACCTCAAAATAGGAAAATATTATTTCCTTTATCTTGATATAAAGAATGCAGGCCTTCTCATAAGGAAAAATCACGAAAAAAAATTGCTCAAATATCATAGTTCAGGTTTTGATCAGGCAGAATTCATAAAGCTCTGCTTCAATTCATATGATGAATTCATTAAATTGATTGCTTCCAATCAGATCAAGATCAAGAACATCTGCGACAAACACTTGAAAGGAGAAGAAGTGCTCTTCCTGGCTTTTGGTGATGAGATCTTTGTCCTCATGCCTGAAACCAGGAAAACAAACCAAGTGATAAATGAGATTAAGAAAAGCCTTGAACTGAATGTGAGGATTGTGAGCACCTATTTTGATATTGATGAGCAGATCAATGAGATCGGCAGCGGAAAAGTAGTGATAAACGCTTTTGAAGCAATAAAATACGGGAATAAGGTCATCAAGGATTATGAGAGGGTAAATGATAATTTTACAAAGATTGTACTCATTGATCCGGAGTTTTCACATAAGATACTGGATGAATTATCAGAAAGTGTCGAAAGAATGTAGAATATTTAGCAAAAATTTAAAAATAGTCTGATTTTCTACCAAGAAAGTAATGGGGCTATAGTGTAGCTTGGCTATCACTCGTGGTTTGGGGCCATGCGACCCCGGTTCGAAAGAGCGCTTTTAAAAAAGCATTCGCGAAAGTCCGGGTAGCCCCATTGTTTTGTTTTTTTTTGGTCCTTTAATTTTCATCAGGTTTATATATAAAATCTCTTCTCATTAGAAAAAATGTCTGATAATAGAGCCATAGGGCAATTTGGACCGAAAACTGAAGATATCAGTATTGAATTTGGCAAAAAAGCCGGTTTAACAGCATTAAAACTTGCCAAAAGACTGAATTATTATGCATTGGACAGCGGAAAAAGTGCAGATGAATTAGCCCTTCTTCAAAAAAAAATTGATGAAGGAAAATCAGCATATATTCTTGGTTTTAATCCCGCATTCCATAATACAAATGTTGCCTTAATCAAAGTTACAAAAAAAAATGGGATTGAATTAATATGTAATGAAGAGGAGGAAAGATACAGCGGTAAAAAACATGACCATAGATATCCAAAAAATAGTCTAGAATCAGTAATCTCCCGAATAGAGACTCTCAAACAAAACGGGGAAGAAGTGAATATTGATGCGATTGCAACAGGTTGGGATTATATAGGTGCTACTGCGTTTGCTGCAAAATCTGCTTCTGAGCACTATCCAGAGAGCAGACAGACAATAATTCCAAACCGGGCACCTGAAGCTAATATCAGGAGAATTTTTCAGGGATTCACTTCACTTGGTAGAGCCAGAAGAAAGTTGCATCTTGGTAATAATTTTCCAATCATTGCTTCTTCCCATCATGACAATCACGCTGCTGCTTCATATGCATTGTCACCATTCAATGCCCAAGATAATGTAATAGTCACTGTAATTGATGGATATGGAGATGATGGCTCAATAACAGTATTTAATTCAAATAAAAGTAATCGACTCGAAAAAGTATACGAGAACAAAAGTCTTTTTGACTCATTGGGTGTTATGTATTCAGTCCTGAGTTCAGGTATTGGTGGCTGGAAAAGGCTTAGCAGTGAAGGCAGATTAATGGGGCTTGCCGCTTATGGAAATAATAATCGAAAAACTACCGGCCCAGAAAAAGATCAGCAAGAAAACCTGTACTACAAACAGTTAAAAGAAGCTGTACTGATCAAGAAAAGTGCTGATGATAAAGGTAATGGAATAATTCAAATCAATAGGAATCTTATAAATGTATGCAGGGAAGGAGTATTGAAGCCGTGGTCCGAGTCACTTATTGACATATTGGGAGAACCAATATCTGAAAGACAATTGCGCAATCCTGATGACAAATCTGATGAACGTCAGAAAATAATAAATAGCCCAAAAAAACCAGATTTTCAAGACTATGCCGACAAGGCTGCAGCAGTACAAATGTTATTTGAAGACGCCATTGAACATATAGTTGAATATCAGATCAGGAAAACAGGAAGCAACAAATTAGTCATGACCGGAGGCACTGCACTGAATTGTGTGGCAAGCATGAGACTCCTGCAAAAATTTGATAAGGCGTGGTATCAAGATAATGGTTTTGGAGATGAGGGATTGCATCTGTGGATTCCTCCTTTTCCAAGTGACTCTGGTGCTGCTGCAGGTGCAGCATATAATCTTGCCATGAAGTTAAATCTTGACACTCTGGGTGAACCACTCCAGCATGCATTCTATGTTGGCCAAAAGCCAAAATCCGAAGATATACTGGATGCAATCAAACCTAACAAGTGGTGGAAAGCAATCCGTCACAGCAGAAACTATGGATATATTGATCTGAGTGCAGATGAAAATATTGGAAAAATGGATGTTGATGAAAATGGTTACTTCATAAAAAACGAAAAACTTGAAAAAATTGCTGATTTTCTTGCATTTCTTGTTTCAAAAGGTCAGATTGTCGGATTGTATCAGGGAGAAGGAGAGACAGGTCCAAGAGCTCTTGGCCACAGAAGCATCCTGCTTGACCCAAGAAATAAAGATGCACGGAATATTATAAATGAAAGGATAAAGAATCGTGCCATCTACAGGCCTGCTGCTCCTTTTGGGACTTTGGAAAGCATTCAAGAATATTTTGAGATTCCAAAAGGTTTGTCTGACCCGAATGATCAATATAATGCACTAAGATATATGGTCGTTGCTGCCAAAGCAAAAAATGAGGAAAAAGCAATAAGAGATATACCTGGAGTGATTCACAAAGACGGAACAGGAAGAATACAGGTAGTAGATCCAAATACTGACCCATTCACTCATGAGTATCTGAAGGCTTTTGGGCGCTATACTGACGGAATCGAAATATCAATCAATACATCACTAAATGTCAACAGCCCAATTGTACAGACTCCTGAGCAAGCACTGCACGTATTGAGGGATGCTCCCGGCATGCTCGGCTTATTGATGATTGGTGATGACGGTCATGCATACATGGCATATCACAATGAAAGTGGAACACAAAAAAATGGCAGAACAGACAACAGTGAGAAAATTAACAGATTGTACATGGAGTGGAGTGCTCATCTCCCAAATAATTAACTTTCTAGTTGATTTTTTATAAACGTTATGTTTAAATATATAACCTACTGACAAGTCATAAAAACATACTTGTAGACGAATTGTGTGTATTTATCACCCCTATTAAAAAAAAACACGTCAAAATGGTCAAAAAAGATATTGAAGCAATTGTAAAAGAGAATGCTGAAAAATACAGTGCAATACGTGACCAAATAAATATTTTCGAGCACATGGGCATAGAATCTCCTAACAAAGCAAAAATGTTGGCAATGGCAATTGAATCAGGAGGTTGGTTAAAATATATAGATGCAAAAGATATTGAAGTTGTCACCAGAGACGGATTTACTGAGCCTATCCAATATGTGAAGATCAAAACCAATATCTGGGACATTATAAATAAAGTAAATCAAAAATCTCTCGCAGATTTAGGTATATCTCAAACTGATCTATTGACCTACAATCTAGAAGGATTGAAGATGGATACCAAGATTTCTCTTCTCCGAGATGAAATTTCAAAAATTGAAAAAACATATAGAATTTTGACAAATCATAATAGAAATCAGCTTCATTTTTACTTTCCAATCATTTCAGGATCCAAAGACGCAGAATCTTCAGATGTGAATATTGACGAGATAATTGAATGCTTTAGAAATCCTGATCTTGTAAGCCATCTTACACATGGTTTTTCAGGAAGCAATGAAGTTTTTGAGATAGACAATAATTTGGTAGATTACATTCTATTGGGACAAAAACACCACAGTCAAAGTAAAATGAGTACAAAAAGTGATACTCATACCAGGAACCATAGTACTTATTTACTTTCTGTAGGTGCCTTAGGTTCAGAGGGTAACACCGAAGCAACCACCCAAGGCGAAGGTACTGGCCCCCATGACCACTCCCGGGTTCTGGCTCTTACCCAGAGAATGCTTGGAAACACTCTAAGAGGAGACTATAGATATTCTTTAAAAGAAGAAAGATTAAGAGATGTAGTAAATTTTGCACATTCTATGGGTGGAGGAGCACTCCTCAGATTTGCACTTGAATTTGGCCAACTATATAATAAAGTCAAATCACCTGAAATTCCATATATTGATGTTGACAAAAAGCTTTGGAATATCACCAATGTAGGAATCAATTCCTCAATCAAAATCTATGGAAAAGATGAATTGGATCCAAATATTTGGACTAAGGGTTGGCAAAACCTGCTAGGTGAATATGTGAATCCATTACTAAAAGGATTAATTCTAAAAACAGAGTCCGAGATATTACAAAAATTATATGGTGCATTAGAAAAATCAATTATAACAAGAGCTTTAAAATCCTACGACAGGATGACACCAGCTCAGAGACCAATATACCTAGACAATGTTCTGGCTGGCTGGAAAAGAACAAAAGCTATGGCTAGCTCTTATAGAGGAGCAAAAAAACATTATTTTTTGCCAGATGAGATGGAGACTCTTGAAAAAACAGGTACCAACAATATTGTTGTATCATCTACTTTAGACAACATGATAAGCAATAAGATACTCAGAGAATTATTGGCTCCATATAATGGCCGAGGAATTGATTTTTACACATTGGATGCGCCGGATGGACATAACCTTACAATTCCTCAGACATTTGAGCAGACAATGGAGCTTGGATTTGGATTTGAAAGATATGCATTGAGACAATATAGGTTAGATCCCACTCCTACGAGAGGATGATTCCACATTTTCTTGCCAACAGTGAACTGTAAAGTTAACGACAGGTTTTCGTCAATCGGTATTATATTCTATTTCAGTATTTTTTAGATTATTGTTTTTTAAGGTTATTTGTAGTCTTTTTACCATATGAAGAAATGCCTCAAAACTCATATCCACGTCAAATCTTTTAGCCTTTATGTTACTGTGTTTCATAATCTCATCCATACTCGCTCCATATTTTGATTTTTTGCAAGCTATTACATAAACACATTTGAAATCTTTATCTTCAAAATAGAATGATATTCCTATTGGAAAATACTCTTCAGGAATATTAAAATTTTCTGAAATAAAAAATTGTCCACCATTAAAAAAATCTGCAGCAGAGTCGCCTATCCAATCATTATATTGTACGTTTGCTTTTAATTTTTCTTTCATTTTGTATCACCTTTGATTATGAAAAATAAAAAATAAAGAAAAAATCTCTTGCATATTTATCTGGACATAAGAACCAACCACAATACTTGCAGTACACATGATGCCCAGAATATTGTCCCCGCATTAGGCATATTGAAGAGTAATCCTATAGCTCCTAATGTTATGCCAATCGACACGGGGTTTTTTGCTATTATTTTTGCGAAAACATTCATCATAGTTTCACCCCCAGTGTTATGCCAAGAGCTACAGCCAAGATTACTATTATCAACAACATCACTAATGTTGGGGCATATCCCCTCTTATTTTTTCTAAATATCATTCTTTTTCACCTTTGATCTTATAATTTTCATTGTCACAATGCCTAAATTACTGTTATCACTGCAAAGTTCACCAATAAAATCTCAAGGAAACATTTTTAAAGAATAATGAGTTACTATCTGTTGTTCAGGCAGTTAGATTTCATTAATTCTTAAAAATGTTTCATAGTTTATTCTCTTATTTTTTCTTTTTTTATCACCCCACCCTATTTTAATAGGATTGTGATTCCTTTTCCCTACTTCGTCCTCCGATGCATAAACGGAAAATAATGCAATATTGTTGTTCTATCGCTATCTCTAAAGGGTATTTTTATTTAAATAGTTTACGTTTATCATACTTTATCGGATATTTTTAGAATTAAGGACGAAATAGGGCAAAACCATTGAAGAATAAGTTTTACCCTCTTTCGTAAATAGAACATATTATTTATGAATTTTTGATTATTTAAATCTTACGGAGATTAGATACCTAATCTTTCTTAATTACTAATTTGTCATCATCCATTTCAACTTCGAGTTCATCTCCTGCTTTCCAACCGAGTTTTTCGATCAATTTTGATGGAACAACGACCCAATGTTTCAAGTACTCCTTATCTCCATATTTCCTACTTACTTGACCTAATAGTTTCATAACCAATATTTAGATACCTAAATGTTTATAAACTTTTCGATACCTAAAAATATATTTCCTAAAAATTATGTTTAGATACCTAAATATTTATATACTTATTTAGGTACCTAAATTATATGAAAACAGAGATAAAATGTGTTCATTGTGGAAGCAAGGATTTTGTTAAAGAAGGCTTCAGAAAAACCAAGAATATTGGAAAAATCCAGAAGTATAGGTGCCACAAATGCCATAAGATATTCACCAATGATGATGGATTTTATAGAATGAGGAATAACGAAAAAATCATTACTATGTCTATTGATATGTACTTGTCTAATCTCTCAAGTCGAAAGATGAGGAATCAACTAAAAAGGCATATGGAAACAAAGATTAGTCACGTCTCTGTTTTGGATTGGGTGAGGAAATATGTTCTCAAGGTCAATCGTTTTGTTGAAGGCTTGAAACCTGTCCTTTCAGGCAAGGTTTATGCAGATGAGACAGAGATACCATGCCAGAGAAGAAAGGATATTTTCTGGTGTTCTGTTGATTGGGACACAAGGTTCATCAATGCCACGCTTTACAGTCCTCATTCACAGAACCTTAAAGACGCTACTGCTTTTATGAAAGAGATTAAGGCTCATGGAAAACCTAAGTATATTCAGACAGACGCAGGTGTGTTCTATCCGTCTGCTTTCAGGAAGGTGTTTAACCCTAAGAATAACAGGAACTTTTCATCAATATTGGTAGATCATAGGATTAACAATGTCAGCAAGACAGGAAAACATAATGTTAGGATTGAGACAGTTTTTATGAAAATCAAGGACAGAGTAAAAGATTTTCGAGGGTTCAAGGCTTTATGGTCTGCCACAATACTGATGGCAGGAATCATTTTACAGCACAATTTTATTGAAGCACATACGACGACAAACAAACTGCCTTGTGAATTAGCTAGTCTGAATTTAGAAGCAGGAGTTAATAGATGGCTTGGATTGATTCGACTAGCAAATTGTTAAATCTACCACCAGCCTCTTTCTCTACCAATGATATATATAATCAAAATAATAACTAATACAACAATGATCGCATTAGCTTGTCCTTTTTTATTTTTTTTTTGCATTCTTTACCTCATATTCTACATATAAAAAAAATATTGAAATAAACGTTATTGCCATCAATAATAGTATTCCAATATCGTCTCGTATAACTTTACTGATCTCATCTACTGCAATAAAAAATGTGATCGTAATAACTAGACTTTTTGCCACAATTAAACCAAATTTATCATCTTGGTATAATAGGTCGAGTAGTTTATCCATAACTACTTTAGAATAGTTATGTTTTATTTAATTTTTATGTGTGGAGTTGATTTGTTCAATCAAATATTCTACAAGCTTACTTCTATTCATTTTTGTCTCTGATTCATACACTGAAAAAGACTCTGATTCTCCCAAAGTGTTGTCGTCTTTTACTTCTCTAATTGTTACAAAGAATCGTCGCTTTCCTTTATGTACATACATTTTAACGTTATTTATTTGTTAAATTAATATTATATTAACGTTATTTTTATTTTTTTCGATATTAAAATATACAATTCATAGAATGCACCTGTCGTTAACTTTACAGCCCAGCCAACAGTTAACTATTTAAATAGTTGAAGTTTCCAAGAGGATAGAACTTAATTATTACTCAATAAAATGGCAAAAACAGTATTTGGTTCAACAAAAAGATTCGGTTCTCGGTACGGCAGGACAACCAAGCTTAGGTTTGGTGAGATTGAAAAAGAGCAGAGAAGGCTCCATAAGTGCCCATACTGTCATAAAGAAAAGGTGAAGAGGATTTCTGTAGGCATCTGGGAATGCAGGAAATGCAGTGCCAAATTCACCGGAAAGGCATTCACACTCTAAAAAATGGTACTCTATAAATGTTTTTACTGCAGCAAAGAGATTGAAGTAAATGCAATGAGAAAAAAGGTCAGGTGCCCTTATTGCGGTTCAAAACTCTTATATAAACTGAGATTGTCCACAACCAAAGTCAAAGCAAGATGATTTCATGCAGCTTGACTCTTGATGAGGATATTGATTCGATATACAATTTATTTTTACCAGAGATGGATTTTACCAAGACGAAAAGGGCTGAATTCACCATAAATAAGACAGCCTCCAAACTTAGTATCCTAATAACTGCAAAAGACTTCACATCCCTCAAAGCTTTCATGTCGTCTATCTTCAAAATAATCGGATCTCATAAAAAAATACAGGAATTACAGCAATAAAATGTCAGGCATAAGCAATGGAAACAAAGAGAAAATTGAAGAGCTTCAACTTCTGGAACAGAACATCAGTGCGCTGATTGCACAAAAACAGCAGTTCCAGACACAGGTGCTTGAAATGGATTCTGCATTATCTGAACTCAAAAATACAAAAAAAGCATACAAGATCATTGGAAACATCATGGTCCTTTCAGAAAAAGAAGAATTGAAACAAGAGCTTACTAATAAGAAAGAGATGCTTGAACTCAGGATAAAGGCAATTGACAAGCAGGAAAATAACATAAAAACAAAAGCAACTGATCTTCAGCACGAAGTTCTGAAGAATATGAAAGGGTAGAAAAAAATGGACAGTGAAAAAAATGAAAATATTGATTCTATTGTTGATGTCCTGAATGAACTGATTGAAGATGTGACCATACCCAGAAATATCAAGAGCAAGCTCAGCATCATAGTCACTATACTTACTGATAAGACAGACCTTTTCCTGAGGATCAACAAGGCACTGAATGAACTTGATGAGATTTCAAACGATTCAAATATGCAGCCCTATACCCGGACACAGCTCTGGAATGTAGTGTCCATGCTTGAAGCTATTTGACTGAATGGACCTTGGTCAGTTTGCTGGCCAAAAAGATATTTGGTATCACATGCACATCATTGTCACTGTTCTCAACAACAATATTCATCCTATTGATGCCGATGACTTTTCCCTGTATCTCATTTATTCTTATCTCTGAATCAAGTGCTATTTTTTTGTTCCTGCGCATGAAGATACCCATGATGAAATTGGGGACAAAATCAATCAACAGAAGAAGCAATGTGAACACAACCAATATCAATACAATAACACCCAGAATTTTCAAAGCAATGCCAAGAATATTTAACCTTGAAAGCGCCATTAAGATTGATGCCAAATATATTGAATAAGTGACTAGTCCTGTTATCATATTGGCAAAATTAATCCTGATCCCTGTAGATCCTTTGATCATCCTGTTCACTTCAATCTCTTTTAGAAGAGTGCTCACAAGCCTTCCGATGAATTTAGCTGCAATGAAACCTAGAAGAAATATGAATAATGCGACAAGCACTTCATAGACCAATCCGGACTGCAAAAAATCTATGTAATTTTTTTCAATGAAAAAATTGATTTCTGGCATATATATTTGGATATGCACTAAAATATAAAAATCTATTTGCAGAATCACAGATCATTGTCTGTTCAGAGCCGTGCCTTATTTATACCAAGGTAAAAACCTACTTGATCAAGAAGGATTTTCACGATAGGCATGATTATAATGATTCCTAATAATGTCAATAGATCCGGCATGTATATCAAAGAACTCAGCAATAGAGCACCGACCAAAAAATCTATCTGGTCAAAAGGAATCCAGGATTCCCCCGGTCGAAACTTGACCCTTCTCTTAAAAAAACTTTTCACAAGATCGCCAAGAAGAGCTCCAAAACCCATCAAAAATCCGAATAATAATATGTTGACAGTGTAATAGTCAAATAAGCTGATATCCTTTATCAGACTGTATCTATAAAAAAAAAGTTGTATATATGCAATCACAATCCCAATGATGACTCCTGATAGAATTCCCCTATATGTCTTATTTTTCCCAAAAAGCGGATTTCCCCTGAATTTTTTGCCCATATCGATAGGTGCTGAAAATTTATCACCCATAATTTTCTTTGCAAATACCGGCGACATGTTGGCAATATATGCAGGCAGGATATGCCATATGCATTTGAGAATGAAAATCATTGCCGGATTCATTTTTTCCTTTTCATGCAGAATATTGATTTTGTATCAAGATCAATTCTGCCTGTCTTGTGCATTAAAACAACCATGGGTTCTTCAATCAATAGAAAAAAGCTGACTCCAAACAAGATATGCATCAATGTTTTGGAAAAGATGTTTTCATAACCAAATATGAAAGTACTTAGAACGAAAAAATGAAAAAGGCTGTTTGCAATCTTTCCGGAATACAGATGGATAAAATAGATCCTCTTATGAACAATCAGATGCAATAGTTTTCCAGCTACATAGAGTATCACAAAAGCCAGGAGATATGGAATATTTGATCTGACTGCCTCACCATAGTAAAAAATTCCGACCACTATAATTGAAACATTCAGGATTGAATCTGCATATGCATCAAGGTTAGCGCCAAATTTTGAAGATATCTTCAATTTTCTTGCAAAATAACCATCAAAAAAATCTGTCACCATGCAATAAGCTAAGACAATTGTAGCAATGGTGCTGTATCCTTTTATGAACAGGATAATAAAAACAGGTAGCAGGAGCAATCTTGAAAGGGTAATAATGTTCGGAATGTTCCAAATCTTTTCTGTGAATGTGTGTTTCATCTTCTCTTTTTTTTTAGCAGCAGCAGGATTGAACCTATATCTGTTCCGATATCTCTGAACAAGACAAGAATGAAAAATTCCTCAACCAGAAATATGACCAGAATGAGGATAGTCAGATAGAAAAAAAACTGGTTTGCGCCAAAAATGACTGCATAGAGTATGAAAATATGAAATATTGAGACACTGTATTTTCCAAGATATATATGCAGTCTGAATTTTTGGCCATGGAATATACTGCTGATAGTCCTGTTGACTGTATTGAAGGCAAACATAGGAATGATTACTATCAGATTTGCTAAGACAAAATCAGGATAGAAGAAATACAAATATACTATTGAAAGAAATACATCTATCTCATCAACAACACCATCATAGAATGCACCATTTGGTGAGCTTTCTTTGAGTTTCCGGGCAAAATATCCGTCCAATGCATCAAACCACCATTGTATCGCATAGAGGAGAAAAAATATCCACTTTGAGTTGATATATGAAAAATACAGGAGCAAAGGAATAAAAAGCAATCTTGAAAATGTTATCTTATTGCAGGTCTTTTTCAGGTCATTTTTCAGTTCTGTAAGCATTATCAATCTCCTCTTCTGAAGAATAATGACTTCATATTTATATTTAGCTTTTTGGAGCCCAGATATATTATCGCTTCTTCAATCACAGTATAGTAACCAATGAACATCAAAAGGAAAAAAAAAGGTCTGTAGTTGTCAATAAAAAGTGCAATCGGGATGATTATATAATTCACTCTTTCGTATATCTTTCCTGCATAAGTATGCAATCGGATTTTCCATCCGAATTTGATGTTGATAATAAGCCTATCAATGATGAACATAAATATGAGGCCAAAAATCACCAACAACTGTTCATAATATATTTCAGGTCTGAGCAGGAAGACAAAAGGTACGACTGAAACAAGGATAGCGTCATCCACATACTGATCAAGGTCTGAGCCAAATCTTGAGCAAAGATCGTATTTTCTTGCTACATATCCATCCAGAGTATCGAAAATTCCTGCCATCACAAAAAGGACACAAAATAGAATTGGCCTTTCAGCGAATGCTAAATAGTATAATAATGGCAAGACAAGCAATCTGAATATTGTTATCTGGTTTGGAAAACTTCTAAAATTATCTATTACCCCCATAGTGATAACAAAAATAATGTATATTATACAGTAGTTCCGATTGAAAGCTACTTTTGATGTATTTTTTTATACCTTTTCTATATTTTATCGGAAAAATAGCAACAACAACAAGGTCATGGAC
>JAHIYL010000274.1 GCA_018815145.1 Nanobdellota archaeon
GTTCATTGTCGGACTTATATCCGGAAGCCTTGCTCTTCTTGCAGACGCACTGAATTCATTCACAGATATATTGGCATCAATAGGAATAGGGATATCTGTGAGAGTATCTGCAAAAAAGGCTGATGAAAATCACCCCTTCGGCCATCATAGAGCAGAACCGATTGCAGGATTTCTTGTAGCAATTTTCATGGCAATTTTGGGGATTGCCATTGTCAGGGAAGCAATTATGGGACTTATCCGCCAGGAAAAGCATTCCTATTTTGGAATTGTGCCCGTGATTGTGCTGGTTGTAACAATCTGCCTTAAATTTTTCATGTCAGCCTATCTGAAAAAAGTATCCAAAAAAATAAACAGCCCTGCAATATATGCAAGTTCTGTCGACTGCAGGAATGATGTCTTCATCTCATTCATCGCTATTATCGGAATTATAGGGACCAATTTTGGGTTGATTATCCTTGATGATATTGCAGCTCTCATCATCAGCATAGTGATTTTTTATTCAGCATATAAGATTGCAGCAGAAAACATTGATTATCTTATGGGAAAGACTCCTTCTAAAGTATTGGTTGACAGAATCCGAAAAAAAGCGCTCTCAGTCATGCATGTGCAAGGAGTCAATGACCTTCGCGCCCATTATGTTGGCAATTATGTGCAGGCAGAGATACATATTGAAGTGGACAGGAAGCTTTCAACAGAAAAATCCCATATGATTGGTAAACAGGTCCAGAATAAAGTTGAGGCAATGAAGGATGTTGATAAGGCATTTGTGCATATTGATCCTGTGTAGGAAAATTTTATGAATTAATGGTAATTATTGCTAAATATGCCATCTGAAAAACCTCTGACATACAAGGACGCAGGTGTTGATATCTCTGCAGCAGATATGTCCAAAAAAGAGATAAAAAAACTCATAAGTTCTACCTTCTCAAAATATGTCATCCCTGATACAGAAGGGCTGGGTGCAATGTTTGAATTGCCAAAAGGCTACAACAATCCGATTCTTGTATCTGGTACAGATGGTGTAGGTACAAAACTCAAGATTGCAGTCATGATGGACAAGCATGATACAATAGGTATTGATCTCGTGGCAATGTGTGCCAATGATATCATCAGAAGAGGTGCAAAGCCTCTGTATTTTATGGATTATATTGCGACAGGAAAACTTGAGAAAAACCAGGTCAATTATATTGTCAGAGGTGTTGTTGAAGGATGCAGGCAGGCAGAGTGTTCGCTTATTGGTGGCGAAACAGCACAGATGCCGGATTTTTATGGAAAAGGTGATTATGATATTTCAGGATTCTGCACAGGGATTGTAGAAAAAGGGAGATTGATTGATGGCAGCAAAATCAGATCAGGTGATGTTATTGTAGGTTTTGCAAGTACTGGTCTACATTCAAACGGATATTCACTGGCAAGAAAAGCACTGTTTCCAAAATACTCTGTTTTTGATATTGTATATGATGGCAGGAAACTGGGTGAAGAGTTAATAGCTCCTACACAGATGTATGTCAGGGCAGTCCTTGATATCCTGGAGAATCATTTTGAAGACATCACTGGTCTTGCTCATATTACTGGTTCTGCATTCACAAAATTGATGAGGTTTGGCAGGGGCTTTGGATATCAGTTTGACAGGCTTTTTCCAATACCTAAGATATTTGGCCTTATCCAGGAAGCAGGAAATATTACTGATGCAGAGATGTTCTCAACATTCAATATGGGCTGCGGATTCATGATTGTATGCAGAAAGGCTGATTTTCTTGATGGTTTTTTTGAAAAGTATGGGTATTGCGCTGAAGTAATTGGAAAAGTTGATGATAGTGGCAAAGTAAGGATTCCTGAGAAGGGGATTGTCCTATGAAATCTGATAAAATATCTCCAATTTTTATGTTTATCAGTATGGCAACCATTTTATTTTCCTGCGAAAAAATTGACTCAGTCGATTCATTCAGCGAAGTAATGGGAAATTATGAATTGTCTGATAAATATTCAGTCATGCAGACAGATTATGATTCCGGCTTTGCAGGAGCGCCGGAGACAGGAGCGCATAATATCACAGTTGAATTTTCTGTTGAAGATGAAGACATTGTCTCAGAGATTGCTGCAGATTTCAAGGATCCGATGACCATGTCCGGCCTCAAAGAGATTCTATTTTCAGTCGGATTTTCTGAAGAAGGGATTCCGATCAACAAAAACACAGTATGTTTCCTGCAGGAGCAGTGGGGTGTTGCTGCAACTGCAGTCTGTTTTAAAGACAATATCCCATTCTACTATGACAGGCTGCAGACCAAGGGAAACCATCAGAGAAGTGAACTTACCTGGCAGGTCCTGGGAAAAGAAGGTATCATCCGGAAAAACACCTGCCCTAGTGACAGCAGCATCTTCTGTAGTATCTTCAAAGCAGCATTGGAAAATGATCCTTTTGTCTGCGATAAGATTGAGGTTTTCAGAGATACCTGTGAAATAGTTTCCTGAAGACAAATTAACAATATTAACATACATTCTTCGCATATTGAGTAGTGGATTGGCACCATCCCTTGGAACAACTCAATGGTACAGCGAAGAAAGAAAAGGAGAAATTCTTCGATTTTACCCAGAA
>JAHIYL010000027.1 GCA_018815145.1 Nanobdellota archaeon
ATAATTGAAAAAATAAACTTTTTTTTTAACATCAATTGAGGATATATGATTTTAGTATATTAATCTTTTTATCCTTCATATAAATGGACACATAAAAAATTGTCCTATACAAAATTAATAATTGCTAATGAGTTTTTACTTTCTTCAGAAACGGGACCAGCACATGTGTCTTCTCCTTATAATCAATGTATTGCTTGTCTTCACCCCATTTCTTATCAGCATATTTTTCAAGAGGAGGGATGCCTGAAAAGAATAGCAAAAGAATTGTTATGAACAAAGGACTTACCAACCCATATATCCTCTCCATCCATCCCAGACCTGAGAATGTGAATATATAGATGCCAACCCAGCAGAGGATCTCGCCAAAATAATTTGGGTGCCGGGAATATTTCCAAAGGCCGGTACTTATCCATTTACCTTTATTTTTTGGGATTGTTTTAAATTTGAATTTCTGCATGTCAGATACAGTTTCGAAGACAAGGCCAAAAATCCAGATGAGTATTCCCACATAAGATAATATTGTGAATCTGGGATCATTGGCAAAGAACAGGAATGAATTTATTAGTATTGCCCAGACACTCACTCCCTGCAATAGCCAGAATGAGAGGAACCTGAAGAAATCATTTCGGATGCTGTCAAACCTATTATCTTTTTTCATCTTCATGATCCTTATGAAAAGATATATGATGAGCCTGAGGGCCCATACAATGATCATAGCAAGGAGGACAAGCCTTGGAAGTGAATATCCAGAAGCAAGAAACAGAAGCACAGATAGGATTATGAATGTAAGTCCATATGATAGGTCTGTGAGCTTATCAGTCCGAAAAAAAAATGCAGGCAGAAAGAACAGCATCTGGATTGCAAGTGAGACAGTTAATGCAAACATGACATTTGACATATTAATTATGTTATTTTGTAGATATATATGTATTTCTATTTTAAGATATTATCATTTTGGTCAATTAACATAATTTTTAAAACACAGTCAATTTTTACATTATCATGAAAGGTCTCCCAAAAAAAATTGCTGATTACTTATCAACACTCCTTCCTAAGAGGCAGCCAATAACTGATGTAATCATCAAGAAAGAGGTTGTCCGGGAGATCATAGATTTTGCAAAAGAGAATCATCCGAGGGAATTTGTCTCGTTGTTGCAAGGGAAGGTGGGCAGGGGAAGGTTAGTGATAGACAACATGATTTTCCAGAAATATGCATCGAACTTCAATTCAGCAACAATGACTTTCAACCTTCCCATGCTCAATGATGTGGTGGGTTCTGTCCACAGCCATCCCGGTCCGGGAAATACTCCTTCAAGAGCAGACCTGAAATTCTTTGACAGGAAAGGCCTTGTGCATTTGATAATTGCATACCCTTACAGGATTGAGACAATGGCAGGCTATGACTTTGAAGGCAACAGGATTGATTTTAGGGTTGAATAAACGCAATTTTTCTTATTCATCAGAGATTTTATATATAAGTATTTCTCCTGTATGGCCAAATGCATCAAATCAATACACTCCCATCTGAATCAGTCATACTTTATGATTTGTCATTGGTCACAGTCGATTTTTCTTCTTGGTATAGAGATAGTGTTTTTTATGCGAATACCTATCCACAACTTGATAGTCAGTTATTGGCTAAGATTGATAGTTCTCTTGATGATGTTCTTGAATTTCTGGGCGATTATGAAGGCAAGGAAAATCTCTATGTACATAAAAGCCAGATCTCTTCTTTAGAATATTTCATTTCAATAATTCAGGAAAAACAGAGCTTCCTGCAAGCAAAAACAAATGAACTTGTACAGGAATCTGATCACTATACCTTAGAAGACCTTCCGTTCTATTCAGAGGCTTTGCTTGAGGGAATTCGGAAAAAATACAAGAAATTAGTGAAAGTCTGTAAGAGTGAATTTGAATTTGAGCCAAAGTATGATAAATTATACGAACACATTGAGGATTCTGTCCGTGACATTGCAGAAACAGGAGATTTTGTATTTGTTGAGCGGGATGACAAAGTACAATATGTAAGGGAAGCCTCAGATTCAGAAATCGGATTGGCAGTAACAGCCATATATGTGTCGATATATGAAAATAAGATACCTTTTATTCAAACAGCAAGTAAAGCGGTAACTGATATTGTTAAATTGTACAAAAAATTAAATCCTAATAAACTTATCAATCCAATCCATATACAACGCTTTTTTTATAATGATGTTCAAAAAGAAACCTGGTCTTTCAATGATACTTTTTTCTAAACACTGTCGCTTGTGTCAAAGAGGTATGTCCCTATTACTACCATGATGACTGCAAACCCTGAAATTACCAGAAGATCAAAACCCAGGGAAAAAGAAGATATGCCAAGTGTTGCTGCACGAAGTCCATCAATACCATAGGTCAATGGGTCTATGTAAGAGAGGACCCGGATAAACATAGGCAGGTTCTCAATTGGATACATTGCTCCTGATAAAAAGAACAAGGGGAAAATCACAAAATTCATGACCAGTGAAAATCCCTGCATATCTTTCATCTGGCTGGCAAAGATCAGTCCAAAACCAGAAAAAGTTATGGCAATCAGAGTCATGAAAAGGATAGAGAGCAATGCACTGACAAATGTAAGCTTGAATCCAAAGAACAGTGAAAGCCCCATTATTATTACTCCCTGAAGAAGGGCAGTGGAAACTCCTCCGGCAATCCTTCCGAGCACAATCGATGTCCTGTCAACAGGTGCGACCATGATCTCTTTTAAAAAACCAAATTCTCTGTCCCATAGCACAGAAAGTCCGGAGATTGTAGAGCGAAAGAGCATGGTCATTCCAATGATTCCCGGGATTATGTACTGCGTATAGCTTACTCCGACAAGATTTGGTATCTCCATCTTGCGGAACCCGAGGGCAAATGAACCTAGGAAAAACAGCGGCATCAACAGTGTCCCGAAAAATCTTGATTTTGCTCTGATGAACATCTTCATCTCCCGGAGCCACATGACATATATTGCAGTGAATTTCATCTTCCTCTTTTCCTGTGCATCATCATCCTTCTCCTGTTCTTCTCGTGAGTTCCGGCCTCACTGTCCCTGATTGTCTTGCCTGTGAAATGCAGGAATACATCCTCAAGGCTTGGTTTTCTAAGGTTGACAGATCTGATTGATATATTTGCCTTATCTGCAATCCTCATCAGTTCAGGAATCTTGGTCTCACCTTTGTCCATAGTGAGATAGAGTATTCCATTAAGGCTCTTGATTGACTTGACATATTTTAGATTTTTCAGATTCTTAATATAGGTCTCTTTCTGCCCATCAATATCCAGTGATACCACATCTCCTCCAAGCACACCCTTTAATTTTTCAGGAGCATCGATTGCAACAATCTTTCCTGCATCCATTATTGCTATTCTTTTGCACAGGTAATCTGCTTCTTCCATATAATGTGTGGTGAGTATTATGGTCACAGAAAAATCACTGTTCAATTTTCTTATATATTCCCAGATATGCCTTCTTGTCTGTGCATCCAGACCAAGAGTCGGTTCATCCAGAAAGAGCACCCCTGGCTTGTGGATGAGACCCCGTGCAATCTCAAGTCTTCTTTTCATTCCTCCTGAATAGTTTTCCACTAAGACATCCATCTTGTCTTCAAGCTCGACAAGGGAAATGACATGTGCTATCCTTTTTTTTCTCTCTTCTCTTCCCAGCCCGTACATCATTGAATGGAATTCAAGGTTCTCTTTTCCTGTGAGCTTATGATCAAGTGCAGGCTCCTGGAACACAAGTCCTATGTTTTTTCTCACATCATTTTTCTGTTTTGTAATATCAAAACCATGCACAAGAGCAGTTCCGCTGGTAGGTTTAAGAAGCGTCGACAGCATGTTTATTGTTGTTGTCTTTCCTGCGCCATTTGGCCCAAGAAGGCCGAAGATTTCCCCTTTTTTGACAGATAAGGTAATATCATCTACAGCAGTGAACCCATTGAACTTTTTTGTCAGCTTATTGACTGAGATAGCAGGATTTGCCATGGATCTGAAGGAGAACAATTATATTTAAGTAATTATTTATTTTTTTTTCTTTGCAGAATTATCACCAAGCTTCTTGTAGGCGAAATACAAGACCAGCAGGAGTTCAAAGAATATGACAAAAGGGCGCATCGTCCTGCCCATATCGCCGAAATACCTTCCTGTCCCGATAAATATTGTAAAAAGACCGCCCAGCAGGAACCCTGAGCCGACCCATTCATTCACGGAATTTTTTTTAATTGGAAGATTCAGTCCTGAAAAGAATGCAGCAAGTCCTGTGATTGCACTGATTATAAAGACAACAAAACCATATTTTTCCCTTGCATCATCATAATCATTTTGGCAGGTCTCACAATAGTATCCTGAAGCACAGCCATATTGATCGTACGTATATGTGATGTAGCCTTTGTTGGATTGACATTCTTCTTCTTTGTCCGAAGGGACAATCATTTCTTTGCAGTCTTCCTGTCTATTTGGTATGGTTTTAGGCATCACTCTTTCATTATTATTGCAGTAGTCCATATAATCTGGAGAATTGTAGAAGGCATCAATCGACACATTCACAAATATTGAGAAAAGCACAGCTATCACAAAAATTATTATTATCCTTCTTGCATCTGCCATATATTTTAATAATTAGTGACATATCTATATAAAAGTTATGAAAAAGAAAATTCTTTTTGTATGTACACTCAATCAGGTGAGAAGCAGGCTTGCTGAGGAGATGTATGCGCAGGACAAGAGATTTGAAGTGAGATCAGCAGGTGTAAGTATCAGGGCAGAGATAGTAATTGATAAGGAATTGACTGAATGGGCAGACAGGATATTTGTCATGGAAGCCTGGCAAAAAGAGTATATATTAAAAAAGTTTTCAAGTATACATGGCAACAAAATAGTTTCTTTGGATATATCTGAAGAATACATCCATGATGATGTTGCACTGAGAAAAATACTTGGAGAAAAAATCGAAAAAATCATTCAATAATTCATCTTATATCTCAATAATCCGGCGATTCCGCCAAGGCCGTCAAGTTTAAGGCCGCCATCATGTTCAGACGTGATTATATGTACAGTTCCATCCATCTGCTCTGTCTTTTTCATTATTGATTCTATCTCTTCAAAAGTGTTTTCCTGCCTTCTTCTGTGTATTAGGTTGTCGGTGAGCATCAGTTCAGAGACAGCACCTGCGTCAACAGCATTCTTGACTTCATCAAATCCGTACGCAGCAAGTCCTCCCTTTGCAATACCTGCTATGAGCTTCTCAATTATTTTTATCTCTTCTGAGAACCGTTGTTTTTTCAGGACTTCCTTGACTTCATCCCTTTTTATGACTTCGTTGATACCTGCTTCTCCAACCACTGATGAACCCGCAAGCACAATCTTCTTCCTGATATTTTCTTCAGTTATTTTTTTCATTAGATATTCTTTCCAAAAAGAGGGTGACGCAATTATTATGCTGTCAAAATTGAATTTTGCATCATAATCTAAAATGATCTTCTTTATTTGCGCATAAAAATCTTCAGATTTGATAGAGACATCTGCTTTTTTTGAAACATTCCCTTTAAGTACTGCAATGATCTCGTATCCAAATTTTTTTAGGCTGGCAAATATTGCTTCTTCCCTGTCATGGACAACAATCAAGATCTTGATGGGAACATCTTCAGCAGCTTCCTTGATTTTCTCTATCTGGAACTTTAAAAAAATCTCTTTTTCCAGCTGAAATATCGAGCCTTCTTCAAGGTTCAATGTATGATAGCTTCCTTTAGAGACATCATCCGGGCCTTCAAGAATGGTCCCTGATGCTCTCAAAATATTTGAATATTTATGAAATTCAATTTTTTCTACTATTATCTTCAGAAAGACTGGTTTTTTGACGACCTTTGCATCTCTGTCGGAATCCTTTCCAAGCTTGAGCTTCCGAAAGGTCCTGCTAGAGACAATATCACCTTTCTCTATACAATAGCTGAGACTCCAGAGATCATCAAGGTTGTCTATCTTGAGCTTTACTGTATTTTTCTTGTAATCCGAAAAAATGATTTTCATGTTCAAAAAGAAAGAGACTCATCTTTTTATACTATTTGTATGTCCTAAGTATCGGGTTTGCAGATAAAATTGGATTCATTAAATTTTTGACAGTGAAAAAGAAAAAGATTTATATAGATAAAACACTGCTTTTTGAATAATGAAATTTAAAAAAAAGGGGCTTGCACCTGGTCCAGCTACACATGCTTCAATGTTCATACTGATAATGGGTATTGCAATTATCCTGTATATCCTCATGCTTCCGCCTGCTGACAGGGCAGAACTTCTAGGTGAAAATGGCACAAACATATATGATGACGGGACAGGTGACAAAAATAATATAACTGTACTTGTCCTGAAAGAGCCAGGGACTTTGAATTTCCTCGGAAGGGATGAAGTGGAGATACAGATACCATCATTCAATCTATTCACAAAGACAGATTCAATAATCCTGGTGGATTTTGATTCAGTATATGTAAAAAAATCACTTTTTGACTATGATTACAAGAACATCACTTTTGAGCTCAAGGATATGGAGAACATAGATAATTTCATGTTATCTTTCAGGGCGAGCAAGAGATCAGGCATACTGAAGATCAGCCTTAATGGTAACATGATATTGAACAAGGAACTGGCTAATGACAATCCTGCTCCTTTGCGTCTGCCTGTTGAATATCTTGAGAAAAAAAATGTGATATTGTTTGAAGTCTCTTCACCCGGAATGAATTTCTGGCAGGCAAATGAATATATATTGGAAAACATAAAGATAACTGCAGACATCACAGATCTTTCAGGCCAGGAAAACAGGCAGACTTTCCTGATTTCAAAACAGGAAAAAGAGTATCTCAAAGAAGGAATCAACCTGCGGTTCATATCAGACTGCAATCTGAATTCCGTAGGTTACCTGTCCATATTCCTGAATAATTATGAGATATATAAAGGCATTCCTGACTGCGGCCAGACAACCCTGATACCTCCGATTTCCAAAGACAGGGTCCTGGAAGGCGATAACACTCTGAGATTTAATTCTGAAAAAGGCAATTATCTGCTTTATGCAATCAGGATGGACATGGAGCTGGAAGAGCCGGTCTATCCAACATATTATTTTACACTGGAAAAAGATAAGTTCAAGAATCTCGAAGACGGGATTGCTGACCTTAATTTGACTCTGCTGTTTACCAATGATGAAGAGTACAAAAAAGGGCAGATATGGCTGAATGGCCACATAACTGAGATTGATACCGACGAATACGTCTATTCCAGAAATCTTAACTATTATGCAAGAGAAAACAATAATGCGCTTGAAATCAGGCCAAAGACTGATAAACTTGAGATAACTGAACTAAAGCTTGTGTATGCAGAGTGATTTTAATTGCCTTTTGGTGGAGTAAGATTTATATAGTTTCTTTGTTCTAACCAATGATAGGATGGCTGATGGGAATGGATTTAGTTTTACGGCACTTGCATTAGGACTGAGTGGACTCCTGATTGGCGTAGGATTACTTTTGGTTGCTGTATTTTCAATGGTCCAAGTGGGACGGGTATTGATAATTGCTGGCATTGCTGTTTTGGTATTCCACTTCATTCTTTTTCCTAAGATAACTGAATTTATCAATGCATATAAGGAGGACAGTGAAAACGGGAAATCTCGGTACGTGTTATTCCTCCTTTTCTTTATATTTATTCATTTAATGGATGCAGCCAACAACTTTTCAAGAGATGCGGGGAGTTCAACGCGTTTTTTTGGAGCATACATTCTGTTGGGACAGCTTGGCTTTTGGCTGGTTTTCGCAAAGGAATACAATAGCTTCTCAAAGGAATTTATCATCATGTTTTTTGCCAGCATATTCATATCAATTCTTTCATGGTTGGTACCAATTCTTATAAAGACATATATTCCGGTGAATGGTTTTTTTTCCCTAATATCAATAACAGCAACAATAACAATTGCGCCTGCGTGGTTGATTTTCCTGTATTTCTATAAGCCAGCACAGGAATCACGCGCCCTTAATATTCTGCTTGATGGATATATTGCATTTTGGTTCATTATGCTCATAATGAACTACCTAACCTTTGATAATTTTGGTAGACTTGCAACAACAACAGGAGATCTTCCAGTATTTGCTGCCATATCAAGACTTTTCGCAATAGTGCTGAATGCAATTGCATCTATCATCTCTTTGATAATGGGATTTGTCACTTCTGTTCCGACAGTTATAGCTACCGGCTTTGATAATGCTGTCCAGGTAGCGACAGGAAGATACTACGGTGGTGAGGAAGAGGAGTCAGAGGATGATAGGCAATTGGGCATAACTCTCGACAAAATTCAATCTGATATGAATGAATATTACATTGGTGACCCTGTATCTGTATGGGCCAAACTGCAGGCCCGGACGCTTGATGAGAGGATGAATATACAATTTTCATGCTACGCTGTTGATGCAGAAGAAAATAAAATAAGCGGAACAACAGATCCTCAGACACTATCAGTCGATTCATTTGAAGAGGAGATGATATCCTGTGATTTTGGGGAAGGAGCATTGGCTGAAGGATATTACAAGGTTGTTATTGTTGCAGATTTCAATTTTGAGACAACAGCATATCTCAAGGTTTTTTTCATGAACAAAGATACGATACGTGCATTGACAAGAGAAGGGAAGGAAGCTCAGCAGGAATATCCAATTATCGAGAGAACAAATGCAATATATACTGAGGGACCCATTGGCATTGGTATGGAGACTGTTGACAATCCACCTATAGGGGTGCCTGCTGGGGATACTGCAAAACCATTCTTGGGGATAACCATTGACAACAGATGGAATGGCATCATAGATAATGTGAATAATCTAAATATTATGATTCCGCAGACAATGGAACTGGATACATCATTGGCTTCATGCAAATTCGTAGCTTCAGGAACAGAGGGAGAAAACAGTGTGTATGTTCTCCAGAATCCAGGGACAATCGGACCGATTGAATACTACAAATCTTTCAGGTGCAAAGTGATTGTTGACCTTTCAGATCTGGATGATGTGCCGGTCACTGTGCGTTATTTCAGGGCAAAAGCAGCCTATGATTATATAATCTCAGCAGAGACAACAGTCCAGATACAGCCTGAAGAAGAGGTTATGTGATGAAGACTGTAGGAATTGTTATGGTTTTATGCCTTTTTTTATTTTTTGGATGCACTTTAGGAGGAAACAGTGGTCCAATCACAAGTCAAAATCTTTACAGAGGAGAACAGGGTCTGGAAATTGAGATTTTTGAAAAGAGCCTTCCTGAAAAAGTCTATGAAGAGCAGCAGTTTGATCTCATAATGAAGCTGACAAACAAAGGTGTACATCCAATAGATCCTGGTGATTCAATCCTCAAAGTGATACTTGAGAAAGATTATATGCAGTTTTCAGGAGGGAGCTATATCAATTCTCAGCAATTCACATTGGATGGAAAAGAGAATTTTGCACTGATTGATGATTTTGAAATAAAGGAATACAAGCTTGAGTCAAAAATTCTTGACGAAGAAAGCCAGCTGCATCAAGTGAACATATTTGTTACAGCATGTTATAATTATGTTACAAAAGTGTTTGCTGATATATGCATTGACACAGATATCTATAATATTAAGCCGATTGAGAAGGTGTGTGAAGCAAAAACAATATCTCTTTCCGGAGGACAGGGTGCACCTGTCTCTGTCACTAGAATTGAACCAAGCATGTTATCTGACCAGAATTCAGTCAAGCCACAATTCAAAATATACGTAAGCAACAGGGACAAGGGAACAGTGATTGAATATGGGGCTCTCAATACAATCTGTTCATCACAGACGCCAAATAAGGAAGATTATAATTTTGTTGAATTGACAGCTATTCAGTTTTCCGAATACACAATGACAGATTTTGACTGCAAACCAAATAGGATGGGCAAAGTATTTACAAAATTGGACAATGAAGAAAACTTCATCATATGCACACTAATGGAAGGGAGGCTTCCTGACTCAGTTGTGACCTATGAGACTCCTCTCTACATTGAATTAAGATATGGATACACAATATCTGAGTCAGCATCAATTACAATAGAAAATATACCTGCATAAAACAAAAAATTAATATAGCTACATTATATATTTTCATGATGAATATAAAAAACAACAAGATGCCCGCAAAAAATCTTTTTCAAATCTTCATTCTGATAATCATATCAATATCAATCCTAGCGTGTACAAATTCATCAAATAATTCAGGAGATGTGAATATGGATGAAGAATACAGAAAAGGTACTCAGGGACTTGAGATGAAATTTTTGCCGGAACTGCCACCTACGAGCGTGTTTGATACATATCCTCTTTCGGTTATGGTAGAATACAGGAACGCGGGAGCCTCTACCATAGATAATGGAATTATATATCTAAGCGGCTATGACTCAAGATACGTCAATCTCCAGTCAACATCTTCCGGAGACAATAGGTGGGTAATAGGGGGATTGGATGGAAAATCTACTTTCAATCCAAAAGGACTGTACTCAGAAATTGCTGAGTTCACAACTTATAGCGTTGATGTTGATCCTATTCCGGGTGTTGATTCTTTCGGACAAACCATAAAAGCCACTGCCTGCTACGAATATGTGACAGGTGCATTTCCCCTGATATGTGTTGATCCTACTCTTGGAAGAGGAACTGTGACTGAAAAGGTATGCACCGTGCACCCGGTATCCCTCAGCGGAGGACAGGGTGCGCCTGTCTCTATCACTAAGGTTGATCAGGAAATGGCAGCAGGTCAGAGCGGGACTTCAAAGGTGATTTTCAAGATTGCCGTAAAGAATGAAGGAAGAGGCACACCATTCAATGTGCAAAGGGGTATTGAGAACTGTCATTCTGAATTATCATATGCCGATGTTGATATTGTGAATCTTGACAGTGTCAGTTTTTCAGGGAACAACCTTCAATGCCAGCCAAGCCAGTTAAGGCTTACCGGCGGGCAGGGTTTTGCAATATGCAGTTATGAAGGTAGTTTTGGTGAAGATGCATTTGAGACACCGCTGAGTATCACTTTGAGATATGGTTACAGAGATTCAATACAGACCAGTGTCAGGATAGTGAATATAAGTTAAAACATACAATTATCCAAAAGATTTTTAAAATATAATGATGTTAGTACTCATATAGATGTTCATATTAAAAAAAAGGTGGAAAAAATGAGGGAAAAATATTTAGTGATTCTTGTAATAATTCTGCTTGTGTTTACTGGTTGTGAAGATGGCGACAGCGGTACAGTCAGCACCAGTGATCCCTATCTTGGCGGTCAGGACGGTATTCAGATGAAGTTTCTTGAGGGACTTCCCCCGGATTATGTATTTGACAATGGAGGATATGGGTTTGGAATAGCTATACAGCTTGAAAATGTAGGAGAGAGCAGTGTTGATCCTAATAATGCACAGGTTGAAATAATAGGTATTAATCCAAAAGACTTCAATCTGAACAGCCAGGATGATCTCAGAAAAAACATTGATGGAGAATTGGTCGGGGCAAAAAAGAATTTCAATGGTGACAAGCTCCCCGGAGGATTGACAGTTGTTGAGTTTTCAGATCTGAATTATATGATTGATCTGCCTGGAAATACAGGTCTTAAATTGAGAGCAGAGCTCTGTTACCAATATACCACTTTTACTTCCACAAAATTATGTATTAAGAGGAATGTCCTGGAAAACCTGAACAACCAGAAAATCTGTGAATTGTCAGGTGAGAAAAACCCACAGAATTCAGGTGGTCCTGTCCATATTACTTCCATGAAAGAGACACCGATGGGTCAGGATAAGATACAGTTGGCATTTATTATAAAAAATGTAAAGCCTGTCCCAGGAATAATTTTCAAGAGCGGAACAGGATGTGATGACAGGATAAATAATCCGGATATCAATAAGGTGTATCTTGATTTCATCACAGATATTGATGGCGTCAGACCTGTATGCCAGGGCTTTGCAGAAGGTCACAGAGGAGAAGTCACGCTCTATGGCGGCGAGCCAAGGATTGTGACATGCACTCTTGATATATCCGGAGTAGATTCCATATTCGAAAAAGTCTTTCAAGTGAATCTAGAATATAATTATCTGCAGTACATTGAAAGACCATTAGAAATAAGGGATGTCTCAACAGCACCAAATTAACTCGTTAGAATTTTTTTAATCTTGTTTTTCAGATTCAATTTTTTCAAGAATTTCTGTACGTGTATTCAAAGATTTATTCTCAAAATTATCAATCAGCATTTTGATTGCTGAGAACATCTTTTCTCTCTTAACTTTATTTACTCTGAGGACTTCATGATACATTGAGAGATCGTTTTTCAGGGATTCTATCCTTGATTTGAGTTCAATCTCTTTTTCCATGTGTTCCTGAGAAATCATATGGAGCTCTTTGTCGTGCCTGCTCCATATCTGGTTCAGTTTGTTCTTGAATGTTTCCTGCTCCTGTTCAATCCGTACACCCATCTCATTAACAAGGATTTTTAATTCATTATTTTCTTTTTCAAATCTTTTACTGTGTTCAACAAGTCTTTTTGAAAAACTTTCTGATTCAGTATATTTCCTCTTATATGTCATTATCTCATTGTCTTTTTCAATGAGCATCCTATTTAACCTTTCCAATGTAGCCTTATGTCCTTTTAGAAGTGTAGAATCAATTCTTTGAAATTTGATATCATATTCTTTTATGATACTTGTCTGCTCGTCGATTATTCCTTTGAGATTGCTGATCTTTTCTTCATAGTCGTCTACAATCTGGCTGTGCGCCTCTTTTTTTATGTCCTCAATATTCTTCATCAGGAAAGAAAGAGCAATCTCAGCATTCTCAAGTTTCTTGTTAAGTTCAGGATTACTTGTAGAACTCTGTCCTTTGGTTGTTTTTGAACCTATCCTGAGCTTTTCAACATCAGGCAATTTTTTTGTGGCCTGCATAGTCTTTCTCATTTAATTATTTGGCCAATAGCATTATCCCTGCAAGGAGAGCTTCAAGCTGCAAAAACTCATCGCTTCCCTCTACAAGCCTGAATTCGATCTCACCGCAAAGTTTGATCATATCAAGCTTTTTTTTATCAGGTGCCGGGATATTCCAAATCTCTTTCTGTATCTGTTTTATCAGATCTATACCGGATAAGCCATTGTCAAGCATGGTGTTCAGAAGTTTTTTTCTGGCTTCAAGAAATTTTCCTTGTACAGTCTCATCGAGAATCTCTTTTACCTCTTTTGGAAGTGCCTGGGATGCAATTGAATATATGGTTTTCTCAGTTATCTTGTCAGTCACCGCGGCAGAGGATTGCAGTATATTCTCAAGTTTTCTGCAGTCTCCATGACTTACATCAAATAGTGCTTCCTTTGCCTTGTCATCAATTGAGATGTTCTCATTCTTTGCAATCTTTCCAATTATATCAAAAATATGTTCCTTAGCCAGAGGTTTGAACTTGAATATTGCGCATCGGCTCTGAATAGGATCAAGGATTTTGGAAGAGAAATTGCATGAGAGCACAAATCTGCAAGTTTTTGTGTAAATTTCCATTGTCCTCCTGAGCGCCTGCTGTGCTTCTTTTGTAAGAGCATCACACTCATCCAGGAAGATCACTTTGAAAGGAACATTTCCAATGGATCTTGTCCTTGCAAAATCCTTGACCTTGACCCTGACCACATCTATACCTCTCTCATCTGAAGCATTTAATTCCAAAAAATTATCTCTCCAGGATTCGCCAAACAACTTTTTTGCGATCACCAGTGCGAGACTACTCTTGCCAACACCTGCTGGTCCGGCAAACATAAGGTGCGGCATGTTTTTCTGCTCAACAAAGGCCGTAACTCTTTTGACTATATGTTCTTGTCCCTTAACCTCGGAAAAGTCCTGCGGCCGGTACTTTTCTGTCCATATTGTGCTCTCCATTTTACACTTCTTTAAAATAGAACAATATTTATAAATTTTTGTTAAGAGTACTATTAATAATAGAGAAAAAATAAAAATAAATTTGTTTATATATCAGGTGATAAATATGAAAATTCATGTCCCTGCCAAGGGAAATACAAAGCTTGAAAAAATAATGGAGAGAGTCAACTGCAATATTGAACTTCAGTCATATCTCAAAGCTTCAAATGTTCTTGCTGTCAATCGGCTGAAGATAAACGACCATGGGCCTGTGCATGTGACAATTGTGGCAAATATTGCTCTGAAGATTTTTCGAAACCTTATCAAATTTGGGATAAAGCCAGCCATAGTCAAAGATTTTAATGAAGAGAAATTTACAGTCCATGATGCAGAGGCGGTAGTGTTTCTGGCATCAATTCTTCATGATATAGGCCATTTCATGGGAAGAGAGGACCATGAGAAAAACAGCCTGTTTGTGGCAAAAGATATTGTAGAAGAGGTTTTGGATGGGATTTATGAAGATGAGCAAAGGCATATCATGCTTGCGGAAGTGCTGCAGGCCATGGTCACCCATGATTCAGATGTAAGGGCCCTTACTTTGGAAGGAGGGGTTGTCAGGATATCAGATGCACTTGATATGAAGGAAGGCAGGGCAAGAATTCCTTTTGATGAAGGTTATGTCTCTATCCATTCTGTTTCAGCAATGTCAATAGAAGAGGTAAATATCTCTGCAAGCAGGAAATATCCTGTTGAAATTGAGATAATAATGACAAATTCTGCAGGCATATTCCAGGTAGATAATCTGCTGAAGAAGAAGATAACCGGATCGACTCTTGAAAAATATATTCATGTGATTGCCAAAGTCAAGTCAGGGCAGGAAGAGAAGATTGTCAACAAGTGGGAGTTTAACTAGATAAATATAAGGATGATGAACTTAAATAAAAAAAGTGTTTTTTACGCTAACGCCATAATAGTTAGTAGCAAGACATATAAACATATGGGTTTATATGAGTTCATATGGGAAGAAAAACAGTAGCTCTAAGCTTAGATGAAAATATTTATGATTCTTATAAAAAGTTTTGTGGAAAAAATTCAATGATATTATCTCGAAAAATTGACCAATTTATGAAAGATGAACTGAAAAAGGAATATAAAAATGCCCGATAAGGAAACAGCAAAAGAGGAGATTAGAAAACTAATTGAAAAATATAATCGATTAGTGGAATCCGGTAAATTAAAGTCATACAATGAAGAGATGACTAAGAAAGACTTTATTCTTCCATTATTTAGGATTTTGGGTTGGAATGTTGAAGATGGAGATGAAGTAACAGCTGAAGAAAGAATTTCTGGAGGCAGAGTAGATTATGCATTTAGAATTGATGGTATTCCAAAATTATTTATTGAAGCAAAAGCACTGAAAGTTGATTTAGATAAAATTGAATTTGCTGAACAAGCGATTAATTATGCATGGCATAAGGGAGCTACATGGGCAGTTTTGACTGATTTTGAAGGTGTAAAAGTCTTTAATGCCGAATGGAAATCTCAGAATCCACTACAGAATATGTTTTTTGCTATAAATTGTTCACAATTCTTAGATAGATTTGAACAATTATGGCTTTTGTCCAGAGAAAGTCTAGAAAATGGAATAATTGATAATGAAGCCGAAAAATGGGGTAAAAAAGCAAAAAAAATCCCTGTTGATAAACAACTTCTTAGTGATTTAACAAGATTTAGGGATTTGCTCAATAAAAACATTCTTAAAAATAATGCTTCTAAAAATATTTCTGGAGATGAATTAGATGAAACAGTCCAAAGAATCCTTGATAGATTGCTGTTTATTAGAACACTTGAAGATAAACATTTGGAAGCTCCAGTATTGCAGGCTTTGATTAGAGAAGATAAACACAAAAAAGTATTCAAGAAACTTAATATTCTATTTAGAGAGATTGATGATGTTTATAACAGCAAACTCTTTAGACCCCATCTTTGCGAAGAGTTGATACTGGATGATGATCTTTTAGAAAAAATCATAAGTGGATTATTCAAGACATCTGATAATACGGTTCATTATGACTTTGGAGCAATTGATGCTGATGTTCTTGGTAATATGTATGAGCAGTATTTAGGACATATTATGAAAAAGACGGCAAAAAGAGCTAAATTAACTTCTGGCAAAGCTCACAGAAAACAACAAGGTATATATTACACTCCGACTTATGTTGTAGATTATATTGTAAAAAATACAATTGGAGAACTCGCAAAAAATAAGAAATTCGACTTAAAAAATATTAAGATTCTTGATCCTGCTTGTGGTTCAGGTTCATTTTTAATGAAAGCATTTGATTATTTGGTTACTTTTGATAAAAAGAAAAACGGAGATATTGATCAGACTAAACTGGATTTAACAGGGGCTTCTGCTGTTTATGGGCGAAAAGTGGAGATTCTGAAAGAGAATATTTTTGGAATAGATTTAGATCCTAAAGCTGTTGAAATTGCCCAACTTAATCTTTTATTGAAAGCAGCCGAGAAAAAACATAGGCTTCCGACATTGCAAGAGAATATTAAAGTCGGAAATTCTTTAATTGATGATTCCACTGTAGCAGGTAAAAGGGCTTTCAAATGGGAAGAAGAATTTAAGCAAATAATGGATAAGGGCGGTTTTGATGTTGTTATCGGGAATCCGCCGTATGGGGCAACGTTTAATGATTCCGAATTGGAATATTTAAAAAGATTTAAAACTTCAAAGATTCGAAATTATGATTCATATATCTTTTTTATAGAGAAAGTCTTGTTATTGCTAAAAATGGGAGGAATTTTCTCGTTTATTGTTCCTGATACGTTCTTAAGAAAATCTGACTTAATAGTCTTAAGAGAGTTAATCCTATCAAAATTCAATGTTAAAAAAATTGTTGAAATCGGTGCAGTATTTGAAGATGCCAAAGTTACGGAAAATGTCATATTTGTATTAGAAAAATGCAATAATTCTAAGATGATTTCTAAAAATAAATTTACTCATTGTAGTATGAATAAAGATAGAAGAAAAGAAGAAAGATTAATTCTTTTATCAAAGCAAAAGTGGGACTCTTCTGGTGAAGTCAAGCAAACTAGTTGGAAAGAATCTCCAGAGATGAGGCTGGGAAAATACAATTCCCATAAGTTAATAAATATAATTGAGAAAATTGAGAATAGCCAATTAATAAAGGACATTGATGATATCTTAATATCAAGAGGTAGTGAAGGAGGTAAAAACTTAATAAAAAAGAGTAAAATTAATGAAGGTTATAAACTAATTGTTATTCCTGATGATATTTCGAAATATTCCGTTGCTTTTAATGATAGGTATTTTCCGATAAGAGATACAAATTTAGATAAATATCATAAAGAAAAATTACTAATTATAAGGATAAGAAATACTAGATTAAAAGATAGAATTATTGCATCTTATGACAATTCAGGAGTATGCACTCTTAAAACTTTGCAAATTCTTAATTTAAGAGAAGATTCTAATCTTAATCTAAAGTTTATTTTAGGAGTATTAAATTCAAAAGTAATTAATTTTTACTGTCATCATTATCTATCAGATGATATTAATAAAAAATATATTATGAGTTTAAGATTGCTTGTACCTGACTTGAATAGACAAGCAAAAATAATTGAATTGGTTGAAAAAATAAATTTGAAGAGTAACGAGTTATTAGAGTTAAAACACAAGCAAACCGATGAAAAATTCCAAATAGAAAAAGAAATTCATAAACTTGACAGTGAAATAGACCAAAAAGTCTATAAACTTTATGGTCTGACAAAAGAAGAAATTAAAATTGTAGAGGATTCATTAAATAATTAAAATGCCTAAAAAATCACTTGTTGTGGATATTGAATTGCCTGTCTTGAAATGGCTTATTGATAGTTCTGGCTGGACAGACGCAGAAATTGCAAAAAGGTTAGGTACAAGTACTCAAAATATTCAGAAAATAATTGCTGGAGATAAAAAACCAACATTTAAACAGCTACAAGAATTATCAGGAATCTTCAAAAGACCTATTGCTGCTTTTTTACTCTCAAAACCGAAAGCAGAAAAGCCAAAACCAAAGGATTATAGGCAAATGCCTGAAAGAATCGATAAGTTTGATAAGAAAACTTTATTGGTCATAAGAAAAACAAGACGATTGCAGGAATTAAGCAAGCAATTATCTAGAAATATCAAATATGAAACAAAAACAAAATTAGAGAAGACAACGGTTTCTGATAATCCTGAAAAAATTGCTGAAAAATATCGTGAGATTTTTGAATTATCCCTAGAAAGACAGAAGAAATTTAAGACTGCTTATGAATTATTTCACTATCTTAGAGATGTTCTAGAAGATATGAATATTTATGTTTTTCAGTTTTCTATGCCTGTGGAAGATGCAAGGGGTTTTGTATTAGTAGATGATAGCCCAAACGTTATTGTTGTCAACACTAAAGATAGTATTGAAGCAAGATTATTTTCTTTAGTGCATGAATTTGGACACATTTTATTAGACGAATCAGTTATTGATTTACCAGATGTATCTTCTTCAAGTAAAAACATAGTTGAATCATGGTGTAATGCTTTCTCAGCTTCATTTTTACTTCCGAGACGCATAGCAAATGAAATTTTTTCTGAAAATAAACCAGCATTGACTCAAAAGAAGACACTTAATTACCTCTCAAGAAAATATAAAGTAAGCAAGGCTATGCTTTTGCTTTCTATGACAAAATTGGATTTTATCCAGAAAATAGATTATGAAAATATTCTTAATCAATTCAAACCTGATTTAAAGAAGGAAGAAGGAAAAGCTGCCAAAGGGGGTGGAGGAGTACCATCTGATAGGAAAGCATTTGCAGAAATGGGAAATAAGTTTATTTCACTAGTCGCCAATAATTACGATAGAGAATTTATTACTTATACAGATGCACTGAATTATCTATCGATAAAATCAAAGAATTTTGACAAAGTTCTAGCAAGGGCGAAAAAATGACTTCAAATTGTTACATTATTGACACTTCATCCCTAGTGAAGTTGAACAGAGAAAATCCATTGGATGTTTATCCAAGTGTTTGGAAGAAGTTAGAAACTCTTGTTACTGCTGGTCGCCTGATTGCTCCAAAAGAAGTTTTTAATGAGATTAATCAAAATGATGATCAATTAAGTAACTGGGCGAAACAGCAAAGAAAAATGTTTACGGATGCAACTCCAAAACAAATTGAATTAGTTCAGCAAATTCTAAAGACCCACCCCTCACTTATCGATGAAAATAGAAAATATGATGCTGATCCATGGGTTATTGCATTGGCTATTGAGATGAGTACTAGCACTCAAAAGACTTTAGTTCAAATTAAAAGAATTGTAGTTACAGAAGAAAAATTGAGAGGAAACAGAGAGAATATTCCTTTTATTTCTAACGAAATGTTAATAGAAGCTATTGATGTTATAACTATGTTCAGGACTGAAGGCTGGAAATTCTAGACAAAACTCC